>NZ_JBNNMG010000003.1:0-190669 GCF_050272555.1 Lysinibacillus sp. NPDC047702
TTGCTCTGCGCGAAAGCGAAGCGTCAGCGGCAAAGCGAGTAGCCTGGAACGGAAATCACCTTCATTTTGACTAAATATTCACAAAGAGTCCCTTGCCTATTTAATTTTTCAACACTATGAGGAATAGATATGACTATTCCTCTAAAAAATTAATGTGTATGATTTTTATTCCGTACACCTACTAAGTAACCGACTAGTGCAATTGCTACTAGTACAACCCAAAAAGTTACCTCCCACACTGTAGAATGAGGGAACTCCACTGGTAAAATACCAACTCTTTCGTGTGACAATGTTAACACAACAAGCTTCACCCCAACCCATCCTACAATTAAAAACGCAGCCGTTTCAAGTGAAGGATAGTCATTTAATACTTTTACAAACCATTGTGCAGCGAACCGCATCATGATTACGCCAATAAACCCTCCGAGTAACATCACTGTAAATTGACCGCCATTGATACCGCCAATATCAAAATGCCCCAGCTCAGGTAGTGTGACCGCTATAGCTACTGCTGCAAGCATAGAATCGATAGCAAATGCAATATCTGCAGCCTCTACTTTAAGCACAGTCATCCAGAAACCACTACCTCTTTTTGCAACTTTCTCATTCGTTTCATCTGTTGAATCCTCTTTATGGCGTAAATCATATATATTTTTAGCAGACATGAATAATAAATATGCTGCTCCAAGCGCTTGAATCTGCCAATAATTCACTAGCACTGTAATAATAAAAAGCGCTGAAAATCGGAAAATTAATGCGCCAAATAATCCGTAAAATAATGCCTTTTTTTGTTGCTCGCGTGGTAAATGTCTTACCATTACAGCCATTACAACTGCATTATCTGCTGCTAATAATCCTTCTAAAACAATAAGTACAATAAGTACCCACCCATATTGTAATAAAATTGCTTCCATGTAAGTGCCTCCTCTACCTCTGTATACCCAAATTAGTAATTACTATACAGGTACAAAAGAAAAGACCTCTGCCCTATAAAAAGGCAAAGGTCTCGCTAAGTAAATAATATCTTCTCCATGCTAATTTTTATATAAAAGCATAGAGTAATTTACTATCACACCCGATGGTAACAACCATGTCTTGACGAATGTGAAACCAGCTACAACGCTCGTATCTGCTAGCTACTCCCCTTTGACAAAATGTCGAAGGTGTTCTTCTGTAAAAATTATTATAGCACTATCATTAAATGGTGGCAAAATTATCTATCCACTAGTTTATCTAATAGCAAATAAGATTTATAGGCGATACTATTTTATCTGAATTTGAAAGTTTCTATCTTCTCTATGTGCTAAATAGAAATCAATCATTATAGGCATCGTATCTATAAAATCAGGACAAGTAACCCCACCCTTTATCAAAATTGCCGCTGCTTCAGTTGTATCGAAATGAGCATTCCACGTTAAGTAGTCTAATGTTTCTTGTTCTACCCCAAGCTTTTTTCGAATTAGTGGTACTTGCAAAGATACTTTTGCTAGAATCAATGGTAATTGTCCTTTAGGATTTTTATTCGTTAACAATTTTACCATTGTTCGATATACTTCCTGTATTGGATGTGGATTGGGATCTGTTAAATGCAAGGTCTTCCCTTCAGCGCATTTTTCATCAACTAGATACGTTGAAGCATTAATAATATAGTCTACTGGAACTACATTAATTGTTGATGTAGATTGACCAATATACGGAATAAAAGGCAGCCATTTTAATTTGTCTACCATATTTAAAAAGAAGTAGGGACCATCAAATTTGATAGTTTCTCCTGTTTCCGAATGACCACGCACAATACCAGGCCGAATAATCGTTAATGGAACTTCTGATTTTAAATCTTCTACACGATGCTCAGCTTCATATTTTGTTTCCTCATAATAGTTTTTAAATGCAAGAGGACGAATGAGTTCATTTTCTTTTAAAACACCTTCACGTGTACCTGCCACATAGGCTGTACTAAAGTACATATAACGTCTTAAATTTGGAAGACTTCGAACAAAATCATTGACCATTGTTGTACCATGCACATTAACCTTCCAAGCTATATCACGTGGTACTGCTAAATCATATATGGCAGCTAAGTGCCAAAGCACTTCTATTTGAGGTACAACTTCCTGTACTGTTTGATTTTCTAATCCAATATTCGGTAATGTAATATCTCCCTCTACTATACGAATTGAACAATTCGGAAACTCCGCGATAATAGAATCTTTTTCAATATTAGCCTTCATTAATTCTCCCGCTAAAACGATAACTACAACTTCCTGTGCCTGATTTTTCCGAAATAACTCCCTTATCAATTGACTTGAAATGAATCCTGGAAAACCTGTAAAAAAATGAACTCCCATCTCTCATTCCCCCTGAGCCTGCCGCATCTTCCGAGTTTCTTTATCCATTAAGCTATAAACTGTCGGTACAATATATAATGTCAGCAAAGTCGATGTCACAAGTCCGCCAATAACTGCAATACCCATAGGCCGATTCATCTCTGTTCCTTCACCAAAGCCCAGTGCCAGTGGTAGCAAACCTAAAATGGTCGTGAGCGCAGTCATTAAAATTGGGCGGAGCCTGTCCTGGGTAGCGAGTAAGATCGCATCATAGGTTCCCATTCCCTTAGACTTTTGCTGATTAATATAATCTACGAGCACAATTCCGTTATTAACGACAATCCCTACCAAGACTAAGATGCCTATAACAGAGGTCACCCCAATTAGCGTATTCGTCATAAACATTGCTATGGCAACGCCAATAATCATTAATGGTACTGTAAACATGATTACAAATGGATGCTTAAATGATTCGAATTGTGCTGCCATTACGATATATACAAGCACTACAGCTAGTGCAACGGCTAATAGCATATCATTGATGGCACTATCATAAAGTTCACGATCTCCACTAAAGACTACTTGTGTTTCAGAAGGTAACTTAGCCTTTTGCAATGCTTGGTCTACTTTAGCCGAAATACCTCCTAAAGATTCCTTTGTTTCATACTCTACAAAAAATGCTACAGCTGCCGCTTGATCAGATCGTCTAATTGATACTGGTCCTTCTTGAACAGCAACAGTAGCTATATCCTCAAGCTTTACAAATAAGCCAGCAGGAGAACGTAGCTGCATTGATTTTAAAGATTCAATACTATCATTAAAGATATGTCCAAAGCCTGTATAGACAGGTAATACTGCACCATCCTCTGCAATGATTTGTGTGGTTAGCTGTCCCTTTGTCATTTGATTAACCATTTGTGCAATTTGTGCAGGAACAAATCCGTAATCTTTTGCCCTTTCTCGATCTACCTCCACTTGAATTTCTTGTACAGTGTTATCTAAATCTGTGGAAACATTAGTCACAGCATTTACCTTTAAAAGCTCCTGTTGTACTTTATTGACAGCACTATGAAGCCGCTGCTCGTCAGAATCTGTTAATCTAAATGTCAAGGTATTTGGAGATGAGCCAGTTGATGTGGAGACATTAAAAGTGATTTCTGCCTGTTCACCTAGCTCAGCATGTAAATCTTGCTCAAGCTCCTCAACAAATTCAAAAATTGAACGTTTTCTATCTGCTAAAGGAACCAGCTTTACATATAGCTCAGCCTGATTTGCACTTGTTTGACCACGAGCCTGTGATTGCTGTGTGCCACCGACTAAGCTGACATATACATCCACATCGTTCTCCTGTTTTAAGCGATCTTCAATTTTCGCAACTATTTTCTCCGTTTCAGATACAGCAACACCCTTCTCTAAATTTACGTTAATAGAAGTAAATCCTTCATCGGTTGGAGGTAAAAATTCTGTACCAATTCGCATAAGACCAAACAGCGCGATACCAAAACATACGATTGTTGAGATAAGGACAAGCATTCGATGTCGCAATACCCAAACAATAGACGATTTATAATTTTTATATAAGAATGACTCATTACGTTTCTCATAAATGTTAACAGCTTTCATTTTTAAAAGACGGCTTGCAAGCATTGGAACAACCGTTAATGCAACCACTAAAGATGCAATTAAACTAAAGGAAATCGTTAAGGCAAATTCTGTAAATATTTGTCCTATTAATCCTTCAATAAACATGACAGGAATAAATACTGCAATTGTAGTAAGGGTGGATGCGGTGATAGCAAGTGCTACCTCTTTCGTTCCTTCTTTGGCTGCTATTATAGGACTCTTGCCAATTCCTAGATGGCGCTCAATATTTTCAATAACAACTATGGCATTATCTACAAGCATCCCAATCCCAAGCGCTAAAGCTCCTAATGTCATAATATTGAGGGAGAAGTTTGCAAAATACATTAAAACAAATGTAACAATTACTGAGTATGGAATAGCAATGCCTATAATAATAGGGCTTTTTACGCTACGTAAAAAGACAAATAGCACGAACATTGCGAATAAACCACCTAAAAGTAATGACGATCCAATATTGCTAATCGCCAAATCAACATAGTTTCCCTGATCTGTTAGTACATCAGCAACAATTTCTTGATACTGTTTCTTTGCTAATAATTCATTTAACGCATCTTGAAAGGCCTTTGATACCTCTGCTGTATTCGCACCTGACTCCTGTAAAACAGACATTAATACAGCTGGATGGTAATTTGCTCGCGTTGTCGTCATGGTTTTTTGCTCTACACGTTCAACAGCCGCTACATCTCCAACTGTCAAGGCTTTACCATCTAATGGATTTACTGAAACAATTAAATCTGCAATGTCTTCAGGTGTACTTAATGTGCTCAGGATACGTGTAGTTAGCATTTTCCCATCGTTTGTTAACACGGGCTCTCCTGGGAGAGATACATTATTCGATTGAATGATTTGTATGATATCCGCTTGCGTTAATCCTCGTTCAACTAGCTTCGATTCATCTAAAGTTAGTTGAACCTCTTCTACAAGCTTACCTGAGACATTTACACTTGCGACGCCTGCTGTTCGACGAAGCTCTTTTTCTAAGTCCTCTGCTAATAATCGCACGTCTACATCATCATTTTCTGCACGTAGCGAAAGCTGTATAATCGGAAATTGAGATGGGTCAAACTTTAAAAAGCTAGGCTTCCCAGCATCATTCGGTAAGGGAGTCATATCAATTCGCTGTAAAATATCAAGCTGCACATCTTCTATATTGGTTGACCAATTAAACTCAAGTACAATTAAATTGGATCCTTCTTGCGAGGTAGACTGTAGTTTTTTGATACCAGGCAGGGTTGCGAGCGTTGTTTCTAAAGGCTTGGTTATCTTTTCATTCACTTCTGTTGGACTCGCACCAGGATAAGAAGTAACAACGACGCCTATAGGTGGATGTAGCTCAGGAATTAACGTAATTGGTATTTTTAATAAAGAAACCCCACCTAAAATAATGACAAATAGCATTGTAACAATTGTAAAAACGGGTCTTTTAATTGAAAAATCACTAATGTTCATTTTGTACAAAACTCCTTCTCTATCTCTTCTTCCTATGATAACCGAAAAGGAGAATAATTTATAAATTGGTATATTATATTGACGAATTCACTTGCAGCAGTAAATTTTTCGGATAAATGTACGAGTTGGCGAAGGCTAGAAGTGACAAGGTAATATTAATTATTGCTCAAAGCATGTCGACCTGACTTGTAGTGATAAACTGTATTTCCTAATACTGTATATATTCTACACGTTGCTCCAATTTTCCTTGTAAAAAAACACGAATCGCAAAATGTCGATTCGTGTTTGTTATTATAAGAGACTATATAGTTTAATGTTTTCGTTTTTATCAGCAAACCAACGCATAGCAAACTCATTTTCAAAAAGGAAAACAAGGTTATCAAAACGGTCTTTAACGAGCATTGAACGACCTGAAGACATGGATTCTTTTACATCCTCTTCATTTTCAATCCATCGTGCAATTTTTGATCCAATTGGCTCCATTTTCACTTCAACATTATATTCATTTTTCATACGATGTTCAAAAACTTCAAATTGTAATTGACCAACAGCCCCTAAAACGACTTCTTCTGTATGCAGTGTTTTATAATATTGAATAGCACCTTCTTGTACTAATTGCAAAATCCCTTTATGGAATTGCTTCGATTTCATCACGTTTTTCGCTGTTACACGCACAAATAACTCCGGTGTAAATTGTGGTAATTTTTCAAATTGGAATGTTTTCTTACCACCTACAACAGTGTCCCCTATTTGATATGTTCCTGTATCATATAAACCGATAATATCGCCAGCAACAGCTTCATCTACTGTTTCACGATCATCTGCTAGGAATTGTGTAGATTGTGTCACCTTGAACGATTTGCCTGTACGCGATAATGTCATATTCATACCACGTTCAAATTTACCAGATACAATACGAACAAAAGCGATTCGGTCACGATGGGCAGGATTCATATTTGCTTGGATTTTGAATATAAAGCCTGAAAATTCTCCATGTTCAACAGGATCAATAAATTGTTCATCTTCAGTAATTCTAGGTTGAGGTGTTGGTGCAAATTGTAAATAGGTTTCAAGGAATGTTTGGACACCAAAGTTCGTTAAAGCAGAGCCAAAGAAAACTGGAGTTAATTCACCACGACGAATCTTCTCTTCAGAATACGCATTTCCCGCTTCGTCGAGCAACATAATGTCATCCATTGCTTGTGAATAATAAGAAGTGACCTTCATAGGATGCTCAACTGCAAGTTCTCCATTTTCATCAATTGGCAAGAAGCGTTCTTCTTCATCAGTACGGAATTGCTCGATACGTTTATTATAACGATCATAAATACCTAGAAACTCTTTACCCATACCGATTGGCCAGTTCATTGGGTACGCGTGAATGCCTAGTACCTCCTCAAGCTCTTCAATCAGCTCAAGTGGCTCTTTCCCTTGACGGTCTAGTTTATTAATAAAGGTAAAAATCGGAATTCCACGCATTTTACAAACTTTGAATAGCTTTAAAGTTTGTGCTTCAATCCCTTTGGCAGCATCGACAACCATAACAGCACTATCTACAGCCATTAATGTACGATACGTATCCTCTGAGAAATCTTGGTGACCTGGAGTATCTAAGATATTGACACGTGAGCCACTATAGTCGAATTGCATCACGGAGGAAGTTACAGAAATCCCACGCTGCTTTTCAATTTCCATCCAGTCAGATGTTGCAAACTTACCTGATTTTTTCCCTTTTACTGTACCAGCATCACGAATCGCACCACCGAATAGTAAAAGTTTTTCTGTAATCGTCGTTTTCCCAGCATCAGGGTGACTGATAATGGCAAATGTCCGACGCGATAATATATCTTTTTCTAAATTTGAATTCATCTCGTCATTCTCCTTTTTTCATACTTACTAATAATAAAAGAAGACTTGCCTTTCATACAAGCTTTTTACATGAATTCCCCAAAAAGAAAACCCTTTAGTGACTACTAAAAGGGTACTTTTACATCCATCAGTATGCCTGAGTTATTGAAATTTACATATAATCGTTTAGAAAATTTCAAACAGACATTGATAATGGGGCATTCATTATACAAATTTTAATCGGCCCGCTTCTATAGCAATCTCTGCATCGTTATGTGGATATTTTGTATTCTCAATAATTTGGTAATCCTCATGACCTTTACCAGCAAAAATAATCATATCTCCTGGTTCGGCAATCTCAATTGCATGACGAACAGCCTCTGCACGATCCCCAATACAAGCATAATGTTCATGAAGCATCCCTTTGGCAAGATCACCTGTTATACTATCGTAGGCTTCGTAGCGTGGGTCATCTGTCGTCAATATCACATAATCAGCTGCTGATGCCTTCTCAGCCATTGCTGGACGCTTCGATTTATCACGATTACCACCTGTACCCACAAGGAAGATGAGTTTCCCTTTTTTATACGGTTGAGCTGCTGCAATCGCCTTTTCAATTGCATCTGGAGTATGTGCATAATCCACAAAAATTTGCACTGGTAAATCTGAGCAAACTTTCTCCATTCGTCCTTTTACTGGTGGCAAATGCTCAATCTGCTCAATAATAGTTTCCATAGAGTAACCACGACCATAAAAAGCAATCATTGCAGCAAGTACATTGTAAATATTAAATTCCCCTAGTAAATTCATTTTTACGCGGAATATCCCTTCTGGCATTTCGACGTCAAAGGAAGTCATATAATCATGATACTCACAGTTAATTGCTCGGAAATCAGCTGTTTCATTTATCAGACCATATGTCCATACTGGGAAGGGTGTCATTGCAGCATAGCGCTCTGACCATGCGTCGTCAGCATTTAACACCGCAAATTTATTTTTTTCTAAATCTTGTCCAAGTTGAGAGAATAGTAAGCCTTTTGCATGACCATATTCCTCCATCGTACCATGGAAATCAAGATGATCATGAGTAAGATTTGTAAAAATGGCTACATCATAGTCGACGCCAGCCAAACGCCCTAGTGCTAAACCGTGGGAAGAAACCTCCATTGTCATAAGACGACAGCCTTCCATTTTGGCACGGAAAATCATTTGCTGCGTTGATAAAGCATCACTTGTTGTATTAGCAGATTCATATAAAATTCCATTTAAATTAAAGCCAATGGTTCCAGTTAGTGCTGACTTTTCACCCATACCATGCATAATATTCTGAATAATTCCTGTAACCGATGTTTTGCCATTTGTTCCTGTTACCCCGATCATTGTTATATCCTTTGAGGGATAATCAAAGAACTTAGCAGCTAGTAAGCCAACTGCTCTGTCGGTATCTTTCACAATAACCTGTGCAATCGAATCTCCTAATGGTAATTCACGTTCGGTCACTATGATTGTCGCGCCACCCTCAACTGCTTTTAGTGCATAGTCATGACCATCCACTGTGTACCCTTTTATACAAACAAACATGCTATTAGGCTGCACACTTCGAGAATCCACCACAATATCACAGACTTGGTCTGGTAACACTCCAATTATTTTTTTCAAAGGTAATGCACTTAACAATTCCTCTGCATACATTTCATAGTCCTCCAATCAATCTCAACACTCATTTCATCATTCATTGTTTTTCGACAAAAAATGACAATATGAATTCCCCCACATTCTATTGAATTTATTTTACTACTTATTTCTCGATAAATAAAATGTCTCATGAATTGTTTTGCAATGAAAACGTTATCATTTCAATATAAAGTTAATAATCGGTCTAAATTGGTCTTTCTTAATTAATAATCGCCATTTATCGACAACTATAATTCAAGTGAATTAGAAAATGTGGTCTTTGGAGAATCAAGCAAATAAAACAGAGAGGTGTCTAGATTTTTATAGTCTGACACCTCCCTCAATGCTATTTCATAATTGTTCGCACAATTTTAACTTTTTGTTTATATGGCGGAAAGAGAACATTTGTCTCCAATTTCGAAGATTTTTTTAGAATGGACTTTGGATGCGTAAAGTTTTCAAAGCTAGCCTTCCCATGGTAAGCCTTTACTCCTGACGGTCCAACACCCCCAAATGGCAGATGTAAATTGCCAACATGTGTAATCGTATCATTAATGCAACCACCGCCAAATGGCAGTTCTTCTAAGAAGTACTGGATAGCCTTGTCATGCTCTGAGAAAAAATAGGCCGCTAAAGGCTTTGGTAACTGACGTATTTGATGAATTGCCAGTGGTAAATCATCATACATCATGACAGGTAGAATGGGACCAAACAGTTCATCTTGCATGGAAGGATTTGACCACTTCACGTATTCAATAATGGTAGGCTCAATATAAAGGTCATCACGATCTGTTCTTCCCCCAAATGTTATAGCATCGCGTTCCTCCATTATAATTCTCTGTAGACGATCAAATTGTCTTAAACTAACAATACGACCGTAATCAGGACTTTTCAATGCATTTTTCCCATAAAAAGAACGAATGGTATCCTTTAATAATTTCATAAACGGGTCATAGACATCTTTATGGACTAGTAGATAATCTGGCGCTACGCATGTCTGTCCAGTATTTGTGAATTTCCCCCAGGCAATTCTTTTAGCTGCTACTTCTAAATTAGCTGTTTGATCGACAATCGCAGGACTTTTTCCCCCAAGCTCTAAGGCAACTGGTGTTAATCTTTCCGCTGCCGCCTTGGCAACCACTTTACCTACTGCAACACTACCAGTAAAAAATATATAGTCAAATGAGGCATGAATAAGGGCTGTTACTTCCTCTTTTTCTCCCTCCACAACGCGTACATAGAAGGGATGGAATGTTTCTTCAATTATTTTCTTTACAATCGCTGCCGTATGCACGGACGTTTCTGATGGTTTTACAATTACTGTATTCCCCCCAACAATGGCTCCTACTAATGGCTCCATAACAAGCTGGAATGGATAATTAAATGGACCAATAATGAGTGTCACTCCATATGGCTCTCGCACAATAAAGCTTTTTCCCATCTGATATTGGATGGGCGTTTTAACAGCTTCTGGCTCCATCCATTCCTCCACATGCTTCACCATATAAGAAATACTATCTAACACAATACCAATTTCTGTTGCGTATGCTTCAAATTCGCTTTTTCGCAAATCTAAATACAGCGCATTTAAAATTTCTTTTTCGTATTTTAAAATAGATTTCTTCAGTTTAATTAATTGTTCTTTTCGAAATTTAGCACTCTTCGTCGCTCTTGAAAAATAAAATTGACGTTGCTCAGTTATCATATTTTCCACATCTTGAGTCGTAAAATTCATCTCAAAGCACCCCTTTTTTTTAAAATGGCATACATAGTTTTTTCATTTCGAAACAAACTATCATTGTCTATACGATACAACATTGAAGACAAAAATTCCTCTTTCTAACAAGGTGGTGTTGATGATTCTAATGAGCTTAATCCTTCATGAGGATGTTTTAGTTTTTTGATTTTTGGAAATATACAACTACATATTTAAAATTGAAGCGGGGGCGTAGATGAATGACAACAACAACAGGAACTTGGTGGGAGTCTATTTTTTCAGGACCATTAGCACACGGTATTTGTGAAGAAAAAATATTGCTATTGCAAGATGAGGCTTTCTTATATCTCTCTACAGCACCAACAGAGAAAAATGAAGAGTCTGATATCAATTAAAAATAGCGCATTATAGGGATGTATTTCCTATAATGCGCTACATGTTGTTGAAATACTATTATGTCAATGACATCAAGGTGACAAAGTAAAAAGTATAGCCCTTTTTCAAAACGAGGGGTTGATCTCCGTTTCGACTGAGTGCTTTCCTGGTGGCGTCCGATGAGCCGCTTCACTCGCGTAGCTCGCTCCAGGGTCTCATCTGTGACGCTGAATCCCCGAGGAGTCACTCAGTCTACACTCCAATCAACCGTTGCTCATAGTATTTTCTATTGGCATTTCACACAAATGTATAGTGATAAGTTTGAAGTCTTAGCCATCATTATATAGTGCAAAAATGGGGCTTTGATAACATTTTTCTATGCGAAAGCAGAGCAGTACTTTATGTAAAGTTACAAAGTAGTTTTACGCATAAAATGTAGGTTAACAGCTGTAGAATTTGTACCAATATTCTATACATTTAATGTTGGTGAGTAACATGCTTTTACTTTACTTTTGAGGGAAGAATATATTTAAAGTTCTACACTATTGCTGATTGAAGTGCAAGGCTACTCGACTCCCGTGGGATAGTGAGACAGACGAGACCCTGCACGGAGCGTCAGCGCAGGAAGCGGCTCGTCGCTCGCCCACTGGAAGCCTTGCTCTGCGCGAAAGCGAAGCGTCAGCGGCAAAGCGAGTAGCCTAGAACGGAAATCACCTTCATTTTGACTAAATATTCACAAAGAGTCCCTTGACTATTTAATTTTTCAACACTATGTAGCGCATTATAGGGATGTATTTCCTATAATGCGCTATTTTTCGTGCTTCATACGTTTTCATTAATTAACTATCACTAATTGCTGTATTTGCTTTAACTCTGCATCTAATCGTTGAATGGCTTCTTCCTCAATTGCAAAGCCTCCATTTTCAAGTCTAATAATTTGTTGATCCAAAATATATACAGAATGTGCAATCGTTGTGGCCCCTAAAACTGCCAAAATCGGTTTTAATGCATATTCTAGCGCAAGTAAATGACCAATAGAGCCGCCCACAGCAATCGGTAAAATTAGCTTTCCATGTAATGCCTTTTGAGGTAACAAATCAATGTAAGTTTTTAAAATACCTGTATAGGATGCTTTATAAATTGGTGTTAAAACAACAACGATGTCTGCTTCTTCTATTTGCTTATTTTCAGAAATAATAGCCTCACTTGTAAAATTAGCTGTTATCAAATCCTCTGCCGGCAATTCATATACGAAATTATTATGGACAGCTACCCCCTGTGCTTTAAAATAGTTCTCCACTTTTTCTTGAATTGCTGTTACACGAGAATTTTTTGAATTACTTCCATTAATAATAACTGCTTTTGTCATCCTGACCACTCCCTTTAATTAGTAAAATAATCTCCTAACATGTTGACTAAACTTTTCCTCTATTCAAATAGAAAATGACTTAAAAATAATAAAAAAGCCTCTTTTACAAAGTGAAAACTCGCTTTGTAATAGAAGCCTCTAGATGTCTAGTCAACTTAATTTAAAATACCTAGTAATCCTATAAATTTAATTTATCATAAAACCCTACAAAGTCAATACGCTTTTTACCAAAAAAAAAATCTACATTCATTTATCAAATCAGTTTGTTAATGAATGTAGATATAGGCTATTGATGTATCACTTTATCGAAAATGCCTTTTGCTGCATCACCAATATGCTCTGATACTGTTGGATGTGGGAATATCATTTTTGCGAGCGTATGAGCAGTACCACCAGCATTTTTCGTCGCTAAAATTGCATTTAGTATTTCTGTTGCTCCATCGGCGACTACACATGCACCTAAAATATGCCCTTCCGCCTTTGTTGCAATCAGCTTTACAAAGCCCTCTGTATTTCCCTCCATTAGTGCCTTAGAATTGGAGTGAACAGGTATCTTTACAACAGTATATGGCTCCTTCACCTGATTCTCTAATAAACCAAATGTAGCAATTTCAGGATGTGTATAAACACAACGAGGAATAGCTTCTTGTTCAATTAATGGCGGTTTATTTCCTAAGATATGATCAATCACATGAATACCCTCTGCACTAGCTGAATGAGCTAACTGATAGCCACCAACTAAATCACCTATTGCATAAATATGTGGCTGACTCGTTTCTAGATGCTCATTGACAGCAATTAAACGACCGTCAAATGTTAATCCCAATTGCTGAGCTATTTCTGTATTTGGACGTCTACCTGTCGCAAATAAGAGATTTTCATATGTATAAATTCCTTTAGATGTATGAATTTCATTGTCTTTAAAATGGTTAAATTGAAAATTCGTTACAAGTTCAATCCCAAGTTTTTTCATTTTTTGTCGAATTAGAGGTCTTGCATCTGGTTCTTCTGTCTGTAAAATATCCTCACTATGATTCAGCATTGTTACCTTTGTGCCAAGTGGCGCTAAGCTAAATGCCATTTCTACTGCAATAACACCGCCGCCAATAATGGTTAACTGTTTTGGTAGCTCATCAATAGTAAAAAAAGTATCTGTCGTATAGTATCTAGATGACTCTATTCCTTTGAATGGTGGTACAAATGGTTTACTTCCTGTTGCTAAAATAATATCCGTTGCAGTAAATATTTCTTTTCCGACAGTTACAGTCAAATCCTTAGCAACTGAAGCTTCACCACTGTAAAACGTAATGTGATTACTTAAAATATATCCTTCAATATTTGCTAAAAGTTCTTCAATTAGAGAGTCCTTCCGCTGCATCAATCGAGTAAAATTAATATTTACTTCAGGTGTTTCAATACCCCAGTCATTACCACGTTTTATTTCCTGTATAAGCTTACTATGCTCCAGCAAAATCTTTGAAGGGATACACCCAACATTATAGCAGGCCCCTCCTACTTTATGGCGCTCTACTAAAGCTACTTTCTTGCCACTTTTAGCTGCATAAATAGCTGCTACATAGCCACCAGGACCTGCGCCAATAATTGCAATATCAAATTTTTCCATAAAATTCACCTCATTTACCACCATATCACTTACAAAATTTGAATGCAATGGCTTATCACGAACAGAGAATTCGGTAATATTCACCTGATTGAAATAGTATTTTGCTAGCTGTCAAAGAAAACAAATAAAGGACTATAGAAACATTCATTAATTAATAAGTAGCAATTTGATAATAAAGTACAAAAAGCATTAAAAAGCCCCTCATCTTCTTTCTAGAAACATGAGAGACTTTATTAATAATCGAAAAAGGTGTCACGCATACATGATTTACTCGACTTAGCGTTAAAGTATTGAATAATGAATAATGCAGATCAGTGAGCCATTTCTTGTGAATAAATTACGGCAAGTTAATAAATATTGCGCTGCCAAAAACGTTGCTGGGCAATAGCATCTACATATTTTTTAGCAAAGTCTTTATTACCAGTTGCCAGTACAATACCTGGTCCTACATTTGCATTGGACATATTAAAAAATGTCGTTCCCGTTGCAGCAATACCAATTGGCTTATAATGTCGATACGATTCGTTCATGTAGTTAACAATATGTGTATTGAACTTTGCCTGATTATTCGCCTTTACACCTACAACGTATAATGAATCAAATAATACTGCGTCGGTTGTAATAAATGTTTCACTTGCGGTAAATTGTACACCGTTACTACTTGTCACTACCCCTAGCCTATCTGAAATAATACTGTATCGTACGCCTTGTCGCGTTAAATACTTCAGTACTTCCCCCACCTCATTAGCATCAAAACCATCACCAATCAGCACACCAACCCTTAGTGTTTGAGGTACTTTTATAGTATTAGCCTGGCTCAGTGCTGGGGAGGATGCTGTAACATTTATTTGTTCACCGGTTGGACGATTGACACCAACATTATCTGCAATTGTCTTTGCCATCGCTTTATCCACTCGAACAAACATATTGACGACCTGCTGACGTACTGATTTACTTTTTACTTTTCCTACCTCAAAGCTAAAGGCTTCTATAATATGCTGCTTTTCTGGAGGCGACATACTATTCCAGAACAACCTAGCCTGTGAAAAATGATCATCAAAGGATTTACTTCGCGCTCGTGTAATACGCCCTTCCACCTTTTCCTCATAGTGGACATAGCCACCCTCCTTTGCTGTAGATGTCGAAGGAGTATTATTTGCCAAAGAGTTTTTATGGTAACTGACCCTTCCTAAATTTATGGTTTGTCGACTGAAGCCATTGCGTTGATTGTTGTGAATTGGGCAAACAGGTCGATTAATCGGTATTTCTGCAAAGTTAGGTCCGCCTAGGCGTATGAGCTGTGTATCTAAATAAGAAAATAGACGCCCCTGTAAAAGTGGATCATTGGTAAAATCTATACCAGGTACTACATTTCCTGGATGGAAGGCGACCTGTTCCGTTTCAGCAAAAACATTATCCACATTACGATTCAAGGTCATTTTGCCAATTTTTTTCACAGGCACTATTTCTTCAGGCCAAAGCTTTGTAGCATCTAAAATATCAAAATCAAATTTAAATTCATCCTCTGGCTCAAGCATCTGCACGCCTAGCTCAAATTCAGGATAATCGCCAATTTCAATAGCTTCCCATAAATCACGTCTTTGAAAGTCTGAATCCTTTCCACCGATAATTTGTGCCTCATCCCAAACCAATGAATGAACACCTAGCACAGGCTTCCAATGAAACTTTACAAATCTCGATTTCCCTTTTTCATTGACGAAACGGAATGCATGGACACCGAAGCCCTCCATCATCCGAAAGCTTCTAGGTATTGCACGATCCGACATAACCCACATCACCATATGTGCAATTTCTTGATTATTCGCGACAAAGTCCCAAAATGTATCATGTGCAGAGGCAGCTTGGGGCATATCATTATGAGGCTCTGGTTTTACTGCATGAATTAAATCAGGAAACTTAATGGCATCCTGGATAAAAAAAACAGGGATATTATTGCCAACTAAATCATAATTGCCTTCATCTGTGTAAAACTTCGTGGCAAACCCACGCACATCTCGAGCTGTATCCATCGAGCCAAGACTGCCCACTACTGTCGAAAATCTGACAAAGACAGGCGTTTTTTTGCTAGGTTCCTGTAAAAACTTTGCCTTCGTATACTCTTTCATCGACTCATACAATTCAAACTCACCATGAGCAGCAAAGCCTCTTGCATGAACGACACGCTCTGGGATACGCTCATGATCAAAATGGGTTATTTTCTCTCTGAGGTGAAAATCCTCCATAATCGTTGGGCCACGTACACCCGCTTTCAACGAATCCTCATCATTCGAAACTTTAAGCCCCTGATTTGTCGTCATCTTTGTTCCATCATTATCGACACGAAATTGCTCTAACTGCTGATCCTTTGCATTCTCCTCCAAATCTTTGCGTTGATTCGACTTAGATTTATCCACACAATCCCCTTTCATTTCCATACTCAGAATTCTCAATATACACTATATGTTTGTCTGGAATAAACATGCTTTCAAAAGCAGTCTACAAAGAATGACAAAACACAGTATTTTTGTTTATAAAGAAAACCTTGATTGGCCATAAGCCTCTCAAGGTTTCTCATTGTTATTCTGCAATCTTTAAAATATTTGTCATTTTCTCAAGCTGTCTGACTGTTGGTGTTAAATTGGCAAAGAAATAGGCCTCTCGAAGCTTACGTGAAGGTGTACTACCAACGATATAACCAGCAGATCCATTGTGCAGCATATTTGCCTGTACTGCCGCCAATGTGGCATAGACTGTCTGTAAGCGAAGCTGACAGATTTTATATAAATCCGTTTCACCTGCTAGTATGCTTGATTGTAAAGCTTCTTGTAATTGCTGAAGCTCTTTTGCAAGTTCATCTGCCTGAACCTGTAAATAATCATTACAGCCATTCTGCTTTGCTTTCACTTTTCCAATTCCTTCAATACATGCCTCCATCACACCAAACCCTAGTGGTATTTGATACAGTACAAATGTTGGTCGAATCTTATCAACAAATATACTAGCATTGTGTGCTACTACATATTCATCAGCTACAAAGACTTGATCAAATTTGCAGCTATAAGTGGCACTACCATTAACCCCTAAGAAATGAATTTTTTCTTTCAGCGTGATCGCTGAATTATTTGTATTGACGAATAGCATTACTTCTTTTCCTTCATAGTAGGCAATGGCTCCAAACCAATGATTATCAGCCAAGTTGGAAACAGCAGGTAACACACCGTTTAAAACATAGCCACCGTCAACACGTTCAGCTGATAAATGCAGCTTTTCTAGACCTGCGTAAAACTTCATAGGATTCGATAAACCTGTGGCTCCAAGCAGCTCGCCACCTTCAAGTAAAGGTAATACTGCTGCACGTAACCCAGAATTGCTCGTTTTACGAATATACGTTAATGCAGCAAGGTGGCACCATAGGCAAAATGCAGTTGTCATACAGACCTTTGCCGTTTCTTGTACAATTGTTAGCTCATCTAGAAGTGTACTTTGTTCATCCTTTTGTGATGATTGGAAAAAGCCTGCTTTTCCAAGAGCAAATAAATATTCTTCCGCATAATAAGCTTCCTCATCAATCTTTTTTACCAACGGCTTTAATTTTTCATCGATTAAGGCCTGTAAAACTACTGCTTCTACTGCCATGGCTCCCACTCCTATCCTTCAATTATCCTGCTATACTGAGAACTAGATTTTTTGTTTTCTTAATTTTACTTATCTGCTAATTCTGTTAATGATGTAATTGGTGTTTGTACAGCTTCTCGAGCTCGTTTTACTGCTGCTTCATCTGGTGCATCATAGAAGCATAAACATTTCGACATATCCTCACAAACATAAGTACGTGAAAAATGTACTTCTGGTACTTCTTCATAGTGAACTGAATTTTTCTTTTTACGTGCTAAGTATTGATCCATTGTAATCTCCGCAGGAATTTCCCACTCCACTAAGTAATTCACTACTTCCTGATTTTGCTTCACATCCTCAAGCTCTTTACCAACAAGACGTACTTCCTTCACTAAATCTGCTTGTACATGCTGAGCAGTCAATGCCACAGTTGCTTGGGCTTCCTCATTAGCTTCTACAATGAAGTAAGCGCGGCTGAAATCTTTAGCTACCTGCACCTCAATCACTGTCACATCCTGTGAATCACTGATACGCTCCACTAATGCTGAAAACTGCTCTTTGTTTGAAATTTCACTTACTGTTGATTCTACCAAATATAAACTCATAGTAAATACCTCCGAATAGTTAGTTTTTTCTTTATGTGAGTTATTTTATTATACTTACTTAATAAAAACAACTGAATTTACTAAAAATTATATTTTGTGCTACACTACTGCATGGAGGGAACTACAATGAAAACACGTTATGACTTACCATGCAATATTGCACAAACTTTAAATATTATCGGTGATCGCTGGACTTTACTCATTTTGCATGAGCTTTTAATTGGTCAAACAAATTTCAATGATATTAAATTAAATTTGCCAGGACTTTCAGCGAATCTCTTATCTGCACGTTTAAAATCATTGGAGGAAGCTGGATTAGTAGGATCAACCCTTTATTCAGCACATCCACCACGTTATGCCTATTCACTAACAGATGCAGGTAAGGCATTGGAGCCAATATTTAACGCCATGATTTTATGGGGCAGTGAACATTTAGACCAGTGCTACAAGGAAATTGTTGATGCAAAAACAGGGGAACGTGTAGAGATTGGCTATTATGCAAAAAATACGGGTGAACGCATTGATACCATTCAAATACGCCCCATTGCAAAATAAACTGATTGAACAACTTATATCCTCTACATAGCCAGGAATTCTGCCATACCTTGGCAGAATTCTAAGGAGCTATCCTATGCCCCCTGTCCTCCCCAGATTTTTGTCACCCAATTTTCAAAATAGCGGATGGCTTTGTCTAAAAGTAAGCCTAGTACACCAATCACAATAATAGCTGCCATGACTAAATCCAGACTAAGTGAATTTCGTGCATCCACTATTAAAAACCCGAGACCAGATTGTGCACCTACCATTTCTCCCGCCACAAGAAATATCCATGCACTACCTAAGGCCATATGCAAGCCATTCGCGATCATTGGAAAGGCGGCTGGAAAAACTATTTTTTTTAATAAATGAAACTGAGACATTTCAAAATTTGCTGCAACTCGTAGATAAACATTATCCACTTTTTTCACTGCTGACACGGTTGATAGTAGTACAGGAAAAAACGCAGCAATAAAAATAATAACAATAGCTGGCATATTTCCAATACCAAACCACAAGACAATAAATGGTGACCATGCAATTGGCGAAACAGGGCGTAGTACTTGCACAATTGGATCTAAAATAGACCAAACCTTCGTCCACCTACCTAGAAAAAGTCCCAAAATAACTGCTACTACCACTGCTAATAAATAACCACTAAAAAATCGAAATAAACTAATTTGTATATGCTCAAAAATAGAGCCATCCTTAATAATTTCCATTAATGCTGTTAAAACATCTAATGGTGGTGGAAATAATGCCGCATCATGTCCTCCAATAACCGTAACTAGTTGCCAAATGCAAAGTAATAGTATTAATCCAAGTAAAATAGGTCCTATTTTTTTCATTCAGCTATCACCCTACTTTTCTTCAATTAATGAAGAATCCACAAATTCATCATATGTCGGCGGATTTTCTGATAAGCCCATTTCTATTAGTGAATCTCTTAAAATCTTATAGGCATCTTCTTCAATTTTTAAATTATTATAAGAGATCCAATTCAACGATAAATCTAACACTTCTTTATCCACTTTTATATACTCTGCCACTAACTCATGAGCATGGTCATCATTGGCATTCATCAACTCACCAGCAGCAGCATAATCCTTCACAAATTGTTTAGCAATATCTTTATTTTCCTCAATAAATGCATTTCGTAATACTAAACCACAGTCAATAGAGTTTGGCCAGATTTCTTCAGACTGGAATAAAACCTTTCCTTTTTCGAGTGATACAGAAATCGCACCAAATGGCTCTGCAACCACATATCCTGCAATTCGACCTTCTGCTAAAGCAGCTGGCATTTCTGCTGGAGGAAGCTCCACAACATCAACATCCTGATAATTTATACCAGCGTCCTGAAGCATTCGATACAATAAAATATTATGTGTGGAGTATTTATTTGGGATAGCAAAGCTTTTCCCCTTTAAATCTTCAGCTTTTTCAACATTAGGTGCCACTACGACAACATTACCATCACGGTGTCCTAAAGCTACAGCCTTTAAATCTATTCCCTGCTCCTTTGCCTTCATTGCAAGCTGAATTAGTACGGATGCACCATCTATTTTACCTGTATTTAATGCATCCATTAGCTCCGGCCAAGACCCGAATTTCACCAGTTCAATAGCATAGCCCTCGTATTTTTTGTCTGTCTGCATGTAAAGTGGTGCCGCATGTGTAATAGGCAGATAGCCAATTTTAACAATTTTTTTATCGTCTGCTGTATTTGTACCGCCATTCTCTTCACTTTTTCCACAAGCTGATAAAATAAGTAATAAAATCAATATAAAAAACAATGGTAAATATTTTTTCATCGATCTTCCTCCGTATTAAATGTTGTATTCAATCGTGTCCTGCGATTGTGTAAATTGGAATTCATTAAAAATAACTTCTCGGAAATGTTGGAATTCTGAATCTGCTCGATCTCTAGGCTTAGTACTTCGTAAATGTAGTTCACGATGAATTCGCCCAGGATTTGGACTCATGATAAATATTCGATCTGCCAAATAAATCGCTTCATCAATATCATGTGTTACCAATAAAATTGTTGTTCGTTCTTCCTTTTGAATGGCAAGAAGCTCATCCTGCAAATAGTAACGAGTAAATGTATCAAGTGCTGCAAATGGTTCATCCATCAAAATCACCTCAGGTCGTATTGCCAGGGCACGAGCAATTGCCACACGCTGCTGCATTCCTCCTGATAATTCACTAGGTAATGCGGAAAAACGGTCATCTAAACCTACAAGCTTGAGATAGTGTTTAGCACGCTGCTGACGCTCTATCTTGGATAATGCCTCCCCTTCTAAAGCCAACTCCACATTTTTTTGAACAGAACGCCAAGGAAGTAGCCCATAATTTTGCATCAGCATAATACAACGCTTGCTGGCCTTTGTTATAGGCTGATTATCTAGTAGTACTTGTCCAGTTGTTGGTTGTTCAAAGCCTCCAACTAAATTTAAAAGTGTACTTTTACCACAACCACTTTTACCTAAAATGGCGATTATTTCACCCTTTTGAATATCCAATGAAATTTGATTAAGCACTATTTGTTCGATAAATTTTTTACCTACCTGCTGAATAGAAATTAACGGTGCTGTCATCTGAATAATGTCACCTCGTTTTATTCTTATAATTTTACTAGGTTTAATATGTTTTAAGTTATTTTATTATACTCAGTCCAAAATTACAACCTAATTTTATGAAAAAAATTTGTATTCAGACAATTTACTGCCTAAGAACAATAAAAAGCAGATTTTCTATAGTAACTAGAAAATCTGCCATTTTATTTTTAAAATATGTATTTTATCATTTCATGTATATTGCAATAAGGATTGTCACGACTCTGTGTTTCCCGAAATGCCATCATTTCTGTGCAATTTTTTATCGCAACCTCATGACGCAATGCGATAGGTGCAATAACTGACTCGTTCGCCTTATGACGAAAATAGCGTGAGACGCCTAGATGCTGTTCCATTTTGTCATTTAATACAGCACGAGGATACTTTTCTGAAATATCGACCTCCTCAAAATGTAAGAGTAGCCATAGTTCAAATGCTTCATTTGTGTAAGCAATGTGAATGTTTTTCTCCTCACAAAAATCATTGACTTCCTCTAATTGCCTTTCCGTTAAATCATCCTTATCAAAGACAATCCAGACCTCATCAAAATATTGATAGCTTGAATCTCGATAGGCATGCTGGGCTAGCTTAATCGCTGAACGTTTAACATTTTTTATTTTGACACTTACCATCTTAGAGCGCTTTAAAATACGCATTTGCTCAAAATAAATGCGCTCTGTTTCACCTTCACAATAAATTAAAATGGTTTTACGCAGTGTTCGATTTCCTTGTTGACGTACTCTCACTGCTCAGATACCTCCACTTCACTTAAATATTGATCTGATAAATATTCATTAATAATTGGTGTTGCACCAAACTCTCCTTTTAAGTAACGCTTTGCATAGGAAATATCTCCACGTTTCTTCTGCAAATCTGCAAAATCAAATAGGGAGTATAATTCTGATTCATTTTTAAAGCTTTTATTGACAAACCAAATTTGATCGGAACGGAGTGGCTGGTCTAGTAAATCAATTTCATGGCTAGTGACAACGAATTGATTGCAGACATTTCGCTTGCTGTTCATGATAGCCATTAAAAATTCGCAAATGGATACATGAAAGGCCGTATCAAATTCGTCTATAAAAATGGTCTTTCCTTTATTGTATGCATCGACCATAACACAGGCTAAATGCAGCATTCGCACAGTTCCCTTTGAATCCATCGTCCAATTAATCGTCTCTGTTCCAATTGGTGCACCTGCTTCATCGAACGATAAATAGTGCAAATCAATATCAACCTCTTGGATAACTTCGGGTGAGTCAAATTCATAGCCAATAGTATTTTTTTCTCTACGTTCAACCCGTCTAGCTGTTACATCCTGAATAGAAAAATCAGCAATTTTTAGTAGCTTGATTACCTCACTCTTAAATGGCTCCTCTTCAAGTTTACGAATAAGAGGGTGACTTGATAACCGATTGGCCTCATCTAAGAACAGAATTTTATGTAAAAACCAATCAAATATTTTCGTAGCATCAGAATCATTAAATACATTTAAAACAGATAAAAAAGCGGTATTATTCCTTGTATATTTTGTCAATTCAAGAGCTGTATGTTGAGCCGTTTCATATAAATATTCTGCCCCATCCCACTGTCTGCTAAAGAGCTGCTCCTTCGTGGACTTTGTTTCCTTAGTAAGTCTCTCATAAAGTACCTGTGATGCATTATACTGTACCTCATAATCATATAGAATCCCATCTAATAATAATGAAATCATAAACTCAGTTGGCTGCTCTTGCTGCCCTCCTAGCTTAAACGGTTGGTAGGGCAAGCGTAGTTGTTTAACATTATTAAGGTTTTCAAAATTAAATAATAGCGTACGCAACACTTTAATAGCTGTAAACAAATTTGATTTTCCACTGCCATTTGGTCCGAAAATAAAGGCGCTTTTTACAAGTCGAAAGGCTTCCAGCTGAATAGTATGTGAGTCCTTTAATTTTCGAATACGGCTTCCCGCCACCATTGAAAATAGTGTTTCATCTTTATAACTTAAACAATTTTTCACTCTAAAATCTACAAGCATGTGTAAGCCCCCGTTCAATTCCACAACATTCCTTTAAAAGATTATTATACTATAGACGTGAAAAAAGACATATTACTCAGATTAATACTAATTAAATGCAGAATCAATTTCGCCTTGACGTAATTGCGTTCGGAGGCTTTACCTTCATTCAGTAGGTGTTTGGACACCCACTGAAAAGGAACCACATCCGCATTCATTTCGCCACCTTCAGAGATGGGGGTCTTCTGTAACTGACATTTCACTTACGCTACAAAAAATATTTGTTGAGTGAAGATAAATCTATAAAACGCTATAAGTTTAAAGTTTCTCGTTTTTCGTAGAACAAACAATACATTAACCATTTTTATTATTGGAAGACGATGATTTCCGCTACAGGCTACTCGCTGTCCTACGAGCGAACGTCGAGCCGCTTCCTCCGCCTTATTGTTGCTGTCGCTTCGCTTTCGCACAGATAAATCATTGTTGCTGTCGCTTCGCTTTCGCACAAAACACATTCGCTCCGTACTGGGGCTCCCAATTATTTTAATTTGATGGCGATAGAATACTAGAGTTGAAAAGTTTTATTTTTATTAATATCAATACAAAAGAAAGTAGTGAAAAAATAATGCCGCTCCAAATAAGTTGATGAATTCCTAATTGAGAAATAAACCAACCGCCAAAAGATGTTCCTAAAGTTATTCCAAGATTTGAAAATGAAACAAATAGGCTATTACCAAATTCAGGGGCTTCTTTAGCTTCACTTATTAACCATGCCTGACTAATGATTAAACCGCCAGAATGTACGATTCCCCAAATGAATACCATAAAAATCATTGGAACGAAATAAGAACCTAAATAATAAACGAATAAGTAAACGAATAAATATAGTACCGGAAAAGATATTACAGTTTTCAACATGTTTCTTTGTAAAAGAAATCCAAATAAAGAATTACCTAAAATCATAATTACACCAAATATTAGCAACATAATACTAATCAAGGAGCCATTCATGTGAGTGACTTTTGCAAGGTATTCGGCAAAATAACTGTATACCGAAAACATAGCTGCAAAAATAAATACAACAGCTCCTATATTTAACCATAATTCTGTTTTTCGTAATATACCGACTTGCTTGCCAAAAGACATTTTTTCTTTAACAGGCATAGAGGGTAGCAAAATTAATATTCCTATAAAGGCTACAGCATTTACAATCGCTCCAAACAAGAAAGCAATTTCTAATGAAAACTGTTCTGTAAGATAAGAAGTTAATGGTACACCTAAAGCAAAGCCAACCGTAATTCCCATGAAAACTTTAGTAACTGCTCGACTGCTTTTTTCTGGAGGAACAAGATTAGCTGCAGTTACAAGAGCTATTGAAAAGAATAGAGGGTGAAGTGCCGCAGGTATAATACGAAAAATAAGCATAATTTCAAAATGTGTCGTATAAGCATAAAAAATATTAGAAATAACAAATATAAATATTGTTGTTAATAAAAGTAGCTTACGATTAATCCCAGACACAAGTAATATTAAAAATGGCCCAGAGATAGCAACAACTAGAGCAAATATACTTACTAACAAACCTGCTTGTGCGGTTGAAACCTCAAATTTTTGAGCTATTTGTGGTAATACTCCGACAATACTCATTTCTGTTGTAATAATTCCAAATACACCTATTGCTAGTATAAAAATAAGTAAAGAATTTATTTTTCGCATTTATAAAAATCTCCAATCTTAAATTGATTTAATAAAAATTAGTTGAATATTGTTACAAAAACTGATAGATGTGAAACCATAAATTATATATACATTTATATATATATCTGTATATATAGATATATAGAGCAAAAAAAAAGAAATCCTCCTTTCTATTTATAATTCTTTTTGAACGTACTCTCGAAATTCTTGTATGGTTTTCTCATTCCTACGATAATAAGTCCACTTTCCAATACGTTCGGATTGTAATAATCCAGCTTGTTGCATAGTTAATAAATAATTAGAGATAACCGATTGAGCCAGTCCTGCTTTTAATTGAATATCTCTTACACATACTCCAACTTGAAAACTAATCCCTTGTTGCAAATAAAGTTTTTCATCAAAAAATTCCTCTGGATTCTTTAACCATAATAATATTTGACGTCTTGTATCGTTTGATAATGCTTTATAGATTTGTGAAGGTTCCATAAAATTCATTATATCTATTTTTATAGATTTGTAAACGGAGCTTTAAAAATTAATATTATTCGTCTATTCAGAAATTTTATAGTCTTATACATTTGAATTATTACTGTGTTAGTATTACTTAACGCTCTCTATTCTGTAACCATTAGTCAAACAGATGAAAAAAGCGCTTCAAGAAATTTCAAATAAAGTTTCAGTTATGTAAATAAAAACTCAACGCCAAGGTTCCTAGCTTGGCGTTGAATGAATAAAAATAACTCTTCTATTAAATTCCCACTATTTTTTCATTTTGTAATGCCTGCAATGTACGCTCTATGCCTTCTGCAAAGGAAATCTTAGGCTTCCATCCTATTGCATTTGCAAGCTTTTCATTGTTTAAAAACGAATGCTCGATATCACCTTCTCTTGCAGGAGCATATTGTATTTCTAATGGATGGTTTAAATGCTGTAGTAATAAAATTACTTGATGAATTGACCATGCCTCATTCGTTGAAACATTATAAATTCCTTGTAATTTCGCTTGAACACCAGCATAAATCGCATCTGCAATATCATCCACATAAATGAAATCACGTGTCTGTTCTCCATCTCCATAAATCGTAAAGGGCTTTCCTTCCATACTGCTTTTTAGCATGCTAGGAATAACAGCCGCTTCTCCCTGCATATATTGCCTTGGACCAAATACATTCGCAAATCTGTAAATTAATGTTGGCAATCCATAATCCTTTTGCCATTTTTCACAGTATGTTTCCCCAATACTTTTATTTAGACCATACATAGAAATGGGTTCACTAATATCCGTTTCTTCTAACGGTGGATAATGACTATCTCCATACACAGCTGCTGACGAAGCAAAAACAAAATGCTTTACCTTATATTTTGACGATAAGAAAAGCATCTGACTAAGCCCAATAATGTTCGTCAATATATCCTTCACTGGCTCTTGCATTGATTTTTGAACACTAGTTTGGGCTGCACAATGCACAACAACGTCAAAGGCAATTTCCTTAAAGAAATGCTCACAGACCTCATCTTCGACATTCAAAAGATAGGATTTATGTTCAAATTCGACATTGCGTAAATGACCAGTGCTTAAATTATCAATGATATATATATTTGCCCCTTCATTATGAAATCGCCTCGCCACAGCACTCCCAATAAAACCGTAGCCACCTGTCACTAACACATTCATCCCATCGCCCCCAAAAACAATATGGTGTTTTATATGCAAGCATTTCCAAAAATATGCAAGTAACTTATTTACGGATTATTTTAACAGAGTGCTGTTGTTTTGTATTTATGGAATATGGGAGCTTTTTCGGGGGAAGATTGAATCAAAAAAACTGTGTCCAAGTATACTACTTCAGACACAGTTCATCACGTTTATGCTGGATTAACTTCTAATTCAACTGTCACTTTAATATCTTTACCAACTAAGACGCCACCTGTTTCCAATGCAGCATTCCAAGTAAGACCAAATTCCTCACGATTAATTGTTGTTTCAGCTTCAAAGCCATAAACTTCTTGGCCCCATGGATTTGTACCTTTCCCATTAAATTCAGTTTCAAAAGTTACTGATTTTGTTACATCTTTAATTGTTAAATCACCTGTAAGGGCATATTGGTCTGCTGATTTTTTAGTAATATTTGTTGATTTAAATGTAATTGTTGGATATGCGTCTGCATCAAAGAAATCCTCAGCTTTTAAGTGATTGTCACGATCTTCACTACGTGTGTTAATACTTGCTGCATCAATTGTGAAGCTAATGTTTGCTGTTGTTAAATCTGCAAGGTCTGCTGCTTCAATATCTGCTGTATAGCTATCAAATACACCTTTTACTTTTGATACCATCATGTGTTTTACTTGAAAGTTAATTGCTGAATGTCCTAAATCGATGTTCCATTTTGCCATTTTAAATTTCCTCCAATTGAGTTGTTATTTATCTCGATTTCGAGATATAAGATAAAATATGAAGTAACTACATTAATTATGTTACCCAAGGTAGTGGGGATTAAACATTGTAGTTACTTTTTTGTACATCCAATATCATAAAAGTTACTAAAAGTAATCAATTACTTTATGTAACCTACTATATATTAATAAACAATTTACGTCAAGTAATTATTTAGAACTTTTACAAATACATCATGAATGGTTGAATTTCTGTGATTCGAGCAGTTATTGGCTTGACCTGAGCTTTTTTCTTTGGGCTCAGAGCAGTAGTTTCTGGCTCAACCTGAGCGTCTTTCCCTGGGACCTGAGCTGTTTTGGGCACGGCCTGAGCGTTTTTCCTGGGAACCCGAGCTGTTTCTGACTCGACCTGAGCGTTTTTCCTGGGAACCCGAGCTGTTTTGGGCACGGCCTGAGCGTTTTTCCTGGAGACCCGAGCTGTTTTGGGTCCGGCCTGAGCGTTTTTCCTGGAGACCCGAGCTGTTTTGGGCCCAGCCTGAGCGTTTTTCCTGGAGACCCGAGCTGTTTTGGGCACGGCCTGAGCGTTTTTCCTGGAGACCCGAGCTGTTTCTGACTCGACCTGAGCGTTTTTCCTGGGGACCTGAGCTGTTTCGGGCCCAGCCTGAGCGTTTTTCCTGGAGACCCGAGCTGTTTCTGACTCGCCCTGAGCGTTTTTCCTGGGGACCTGAGCTGTTTTGGGCACGGCCTGAGCGTTTTTCCTGGGGACCTGAGCTGTTTTGGGCTCGACCTGAGCTTTTTTCCCTGGGACTTGAGCTGTTTTGGACCCGGCCTGAGCGTTTTTCCTGAAGGACCCAAGCTGTTTTGGACCCGGCCTGAGCGTTTTTCCTGGAGACCCGAGCTGTTTTGGGCACGGCCTGAGCGTTTTTCCTGGGGACCCGAGCTGTTTTGGGCCTGGTCTGAGCGTTTTTCCTGGGGACCTGAGCTATTTTGGGCTCGGCCTGAGCGTTTTTCCTGGGGACCCGAGCTGTTTTGGGGCCGGCCTGAGCGTTTTTCCTGGAGACCCGAGCTGTTTCTGACTCGACCTGAGCGTTTTTCCTGGGGACCCGAGCTGTTTCGGCCCGGTCCTGAGCGTCTTTCTCTGGGACCTGAGCTGTTTCGGGCTCAACCCGAGTGTTTTTCTTTTGGGTCCGAGCAGTTGCTGGCTCAACCCGAGCGTTTTCTCTAGAGCCTAATCAATTTCTAGCCTGGCCAGAGAAATCTCCTTATTTCTAAAGTATTTTCATCAAACAAAAAGAAGCTTCCCCATTTAATTGAGAAAACTTCTATACTTTCAGCGTCTTACTAATTTACCTTGAACAACAAAACGATAATCATCACTTAAAACTGAATCCTTACAAGTAGACAAAGTTAGTATTTTATCCTTTGGGCCAACATCTACATTCATTTCAATCAAAGATCGTGCTTGAATATCGTGTAAAAATGTTTGAAAAGCCTCATCGCTATCAAATTCTGTTTCAATATAATAAAAATCAATGGTTGTCTCATAGGCTGCGAAGACTTCAACATCGTATCCTTCATATAATGTGTCTAAGTAAATAATAGGATATTGATTTGCATAATCCTGCTTTAAATAATTTTTTAGACTGCCAAACATTGTGTCATTCTTCATGGCATGACCATACAAAATAGTATTTCGATTGATAGTCTGTACTTCATTGCGGTAATCCATAAAGACACTTCCCGCACGACTTTCTCTATCTTTAAAATTATGGTTTAAATAAAAATCATTGTTGTCGCTTTGAAGAATAGGGTTATTTAACTTTGTGCCATCGATAGAAATCCATCCAACGATATTTTTATTGACAGCAAGCAAGTCTTCAAATTGCGGTCGAATAGTATAGGGCGATAGAGGTTCCTCATTCTTTTTTTCTTTAGATGCTTTATCATGAGCAGCCAATGAAGATTCATAAATCGTTTGCACTTCTTCCAGAGATTTAGAAGTTTCATAATACGTATATAAATACTTTGCTAAAGAAAAGCCAGAAAATAAAAATATAGCTAAGTATACTATTGTTAATAGCTTAGAAGTCCATTTTTTCATACTGTCACCACCTAAATACCAAGGGGAACCATGTAAAATCCAAGTTGCTTATCCTCGTGAAAAATAGCCTCGACTCCATACACCTCTTTAATAACTTCCCTTGTAATCACATCTCTTGGTGCACCCTCGGCGACTATTTGTCCTGCCTTCATCAAGATAATATGATCGCTATAACGAATTGCCTGATTAATATCATGAAGTACCATAACAATTGTGAAGCCATGTTCCTCATTTAATGTCTTTACTAGCTCCAATAATTCAATTTGATAGAAAATATCCAAATAGGTTGTCGGCTCATCCAAGCATAAAATTTCAGATTGCTGCGCTAAGGCCATGGCAATCCATACTCGCTGACGCTCTCCACCCGATAAAGCCTCTAAATCGTTATTGCGTTTTTCGAGTAAATTTGTACAAGCAAGTGCCCATTCAATAGCTTTAGCGTCCTCCTCATGATTTCTTTTCAGTATTGTCTGATGCGGTAAACGTCCAAAGCTTACTAACTTTTCAATCGTTAAATCCTTTGGAATTTCATTTTGCTGATAAACAATGGCTAATTTTTTAGCAAACTCTTTTGATTTATAATGCAGTAAATCCTTGTTTTCTAATGATACATTCCCTGACTTTGGCATATTATTACGTGACATAACACTTAATAATGTTGATTTTCCGCAGCCATTAGGTCCTATAATTGTTGTGATTTTCCCCTTTTGGATCATTGTTGATACACCATCTAAATGATTTCGGGTATTATCATGCGATACGATAATATTTTGTATGTCCATGTTTCGTCACTCTTTTCGTAATAGGAATATTAAGAACGGCCCACCGATAATCGCCATAATGGTTGAAGCTGGTACTTCAATTGGGGCAACTATTGTACGTCCAATCGTGTCAGCCACTAATATCAGTAATGCTCCAGCTAAGGCTGTAAAGGGAATAAGCACCTTATGATCATGTCCCACTAAGCGACGAGCAATATGTGGTACTAACAAACCAACAAATGAAATAACGCCCGCTACAACAACAGAAACAGCCGATAATAATACTGCTACAGCAGCAATTATTAGTCGTGCTCGTGCAATAGGAAAGCCTAAGCTTTTCGCTGTTTTATCTTGTAAGACAAGAAGATTACACCAACTATACAGCGCGAAAGCTGCTATTAAACCAACAGTACCATATGTAACAATTGTCGAAACATCTTTCCATGTACGCATCGTTAGGTTTGAGCCAATGACACCCGAGACTGACGTATTTAATGAGCCACCTAGACTTATAAATGCCTCTGTTAGTCCTGTAAACATAGCATTAATCGCGATCCCAACTAATATGAGTTTCAACGGGCTTAACCCTGACTTCCATGACAACACAAACACGAGTGCACAGGCAAATGCCCCGCCAATAAAGGCTAATACAGGTGTCATGAAAAATAATGCGGGAAAGAAGGAAATTATAAAGAGCTGTACGAATGCTGCCCCTGAAGATATACCGATTACACCTGCATCTGCTAAAGGATTGCGCATCACAGATTGTAACAGGACCCCTGAAACAGATAAAGCCGCTCCAGCAAATAGGGCAACGATAATACGCGGAAAACGTAAATCTCGGATGGCCTCCATTTGACTATTTCCATCCTCAAACAATGCCCCTATAAATTCGAAAAAGCCCATCTTAATGCTACCTGTTGTCGCTGCATAAACTGTTGAGACAAGTAATAATACAATTACAATTGAAAAACTTACAATTTTTTTTGTCATATTGGACTTCCTTTTTCATTTCAAATTCCGTCATTTTTTAGTCAGCATTTAAGCTATAAGAAAAGCGCTCTATGACAAGACTATGCTTGTGATATGAGCGACATTTTCAGATTGCTATTCTCGATAGAAGATTTCCATCAGTTGTCCTAAAGCTTGTGGTACTTGTAAGGAGGCTGTAGTGCCAAATAACTCCTCCTCTAAATCGTAGATTTTGCCATTTTTAACCGCTTCAAAGTGCTTCCAAATATCATTTGTTTTAAACTCCTCATCAAACATTTTTACTACTTCGTCAGGCATGCCATGAGATAAGCGTAAAATGATATCTGGATTACTATTATGGAGATATTCGGTATTTGATGCTAAGTATTCAGCGTCCTGTCCTTCCATCACATTGATACCACCAGCACGTTTCACTAAATCGCCCGCATAAGAATTTTCAGTTGCCACTAAATAACTACCAGGAATTCCAAGCAAAATGAGTACGCGAGGTCCCTCTTTATTGCCAGCTACATTTTGAACAGCTTCAATATTTTTTTGTAATCCCTTCACTAACTCTTCAGCTTGTGCTTCTCGCTCATAGCGTTCACCAAGTTTTTGAATCTCAGAAAGCATCGCATCTACACTTTGAAAGTTTAAAAAATTGACTGGAATATTTAATTGCTTGAATTTATCTTGTAAATCATACTCTAACGTAGATACTGATAACACATCTGTCGGATTTAATGATTTCACAATTTCCATGTCTGGTTCCATCGCATTACCGATAGTTGGCAGACCATCAAAACGTTTTGCTAATTTTTTCTCCGTTTCTGGTACTGCTATAGCATCCAACTCAAGCTTATCCATTATTTCTGCAATAACAACAGTACCAGCAATGATACGCTGTTCATTCTTCTCAGTAGCTTTAGCAGAAACTTGCTCTTTTTCAGTTGATTCTCCCTTATTTTCTTGTTTACTGCTATCACTACAGCCAACAACTAGTAATACTAATGACATCAATGCTGCCATTACCAGCAACCATTTCCGTTTCTTTTGCATACTGTCATCTCCTATTTATTTCTGTTCAGTCATATCTTTTTTCGAATTTTTGATACGTCGAATGAGCAATAAGCCCGATAACATACAAACTCCTATAAGCAGGATTACCTTTACTACATTTAACTGTGCAAGCTGCTGATTAACTTTTGAATCTTGCGATGGTTTTTCAGTAGTGATTTCTTTATTTATTTCTGCTTCCTCAGCCTCTACTTTTTCATCATCTTCTGTAGGAGCATCAAATGTACGGTCAAATGCTAACTGCTCCTCCTTTGGCATAGTTGGCTGAAGTGAAGGAAACCTTGGCAGAGCCGGTTTGGATATGCTTTCCTCTACCACTATTACTGGAGCTTGCTTTTCAACTTCTTTCTCAATTATTTGTGGTTTCACGCTATTCACTTGCTCAGAGGAATTCACTTCAGAAGGTTTATTGAAAAGCTTGGCAACTTGCTGCTGATCAAATTTTAGATTAACGAAATATTGATGATAATAAGAGATCTCAGGAATATCAACTTTCACCCACATACGTATAGGCTGTTCAAAATCATTAACAACAAATTCAACAATTTTAACATTATCAACAATAGAGACTAGCTTTGGCTCTACCTGATTTCCATGTTGATCTACTGTAAATCCTGTTATCCATGCGGATTTTAATATTGTCATTTGAGCATAGTATATACCATCTTTTTCTATGATCTTTGCCACTGGTTTTACATATGTATTCATTATAGAAGGCTCATTTTTGCCATCTACCAGCAATACATAATTCAATGTCCGTTCTTCAGATACTGTATCTTTCGAAGTAGTTTCTTCATTATCTGTATCTGGGATAGTCTCCTCATTTAGCGGTCTTAGTGTTTGCACATTTATTTGGAGTTCCTGCAAAAAAGAGAGGGACTCCACAGAAGATGTGTGTACTACACCGTTTACCCTAATCGGTAGATGTATATCTTTGACATCAAGCTGAACTAAATTTTCGTGCCCAACAGTGGAAGTTATATCATCATCTAGCTGTTTCATTTGGATGTCTGTGACAATCCATTGCTTTTCCAGTGATAGCTCTAGTTTATACTGACCATTCTTTACATCTAGAGTAGCCACTTCGCTAAAAATATTTTCTCCCAGTCCCTCCATAGATGAAAAACTTAGTTCAACTTGATAGCTTCCATTTTCAATTATAGTTTCTTCAGCATTGACCTGAAGCCAATGAAATGGAGGGAAAAGCATCAGCAAAATAGAGCTGAATAGTAATGCTTGATATATTTTTTTGTTGCTAATCACGATGAAAATCCCTCCAAATTCTTGAAAAGCACAGTAACTTCCTTCCTCAAATAAGTGAGAAAGGAAGTTGCTGTAATAATACTATTTACTCATGTATTGTAATGCACCATTTAAAATTTTTGCCATTTGTGTGCGTTTTAAAGGACTGTTTGCATTAATCACTGTTTTACCTTCAGCATTGACAGAGCCAGTCATAATTTTACCTGTATTTAGAAGGGCAAACGCTTTTTTCGCTTCTTCGCTTGTTACAGTTGCGCCATCAGCATAATAAGATAGGCTTGGATCACCATAGTTCATTTCTTTTCCTGCAACATGCGCTACTGCACGGTAAATCATTACAGCTGCCTGCTGGCGAGTAAGTGTACCATTTGGATTAAAGTTCTCTGCTTTCACAACAATTTTAGCCTCTGCTAAAGCATTGATTGCTTGTTTACGTTCTGCGTCAAGTGCTGCTGTATCTTTAAATCCAGCATCTGTTGTAGATGATAAATTTAATGCACGAGCAATCATTAACGCAAATTGAGAGCGTGTAATATTGTCGTATGGTTTGAAGTTATCTTGCCCCTTCACAATTCCCTTGCTATATAATGCTAGAATTGCTTCTTTATTACCATCATTGCTAATATCTTTAAATGGATTCACCACTGGCTTCACTGCGCCTTCCACTGCAATGCTGAATTGTACTTGGTGGTTGGTATCATAGTTCACGCCTGACTCATTTACAACAATATGCAGTTGAGCATTCACAAGTTTCTTTAAGTCCGCCACTTCAAATGAGTACGTACTTGCATTTGTTGCTTTATCTTCACTTACTAAAGTTGCTGCTTTCCCTTCGACTGTGAATCCTTTAACATATTGGCCTTGAGGGAATGTCATCGTTACGATGTTTTTACCGTCTACTACTGATACGCCTACTTTAGGTGCAATATATTGCTTCATCATAGATTCTTCAGAAGTACCGTTTTTGTAAACAGTAATTGCAACATCATTGACTTTAACTTCTTCCTTAACTTCTTCTTTTACTTCTTCTTTTACTTCTTCTTTAACCTCTTCAGTTTTTCCATTTTCTTCAGTAGACGTTGCTTCGTTATTTTCTACTGCTTTTAAATCGAATTCATACCATGTGTCCATTTTAGCTGCCGCAACAACTACATGAATTTTTGCCGCTAATACTTCATCAGCTACAACTGGGAAACTATATGTAATTGTACCATCTTCATTTTTCACTTCAGTAGCATCTACATACTTATCGCCTTGTTTAATTTGTAATCCTGCAATCATTGGTGCAGATTTTGCTGCCACTGTTAATTTTGCTTCAAATTTACCATCTTTCTCAACAATTGTGCCTTGTGTTACAAGATGAGAGCTAATAGCAGGTTGAGCTTCGTTCGTACCTGGTTTAAAGATTTGGAAGTTAACAATCTTATCAGCTTTCTCTGCTTTTGTAGTCTCAGCCTTTACTTCCGTGTTTGTCGTAACTACTTCAGCTGCTGATGCAAATGATGGTACTGTTAGAGATGCTGCTAGCAATGAAGCTAGAACCATTTTTGTTGCGCGTGATTGACGTTTTTTAGTCATTATTGACCCTCCGTTTTGGATTGTAGTTTTTTTCTATAAAGTAAAAATGCTGATCCCACTAATGCAACGATTAATAAATAGGGTGTTGTATCGCTTGTTTGTGGATTTGGCACTTGACTTTCAGTAGTTGAATTCGTTGATGCTTGTACATCATTAGCCTTTGGCGCTGCTGAGCTTCCTGTAGATGCTGCATCAAAAACTAATGCAACACTATATTCATGATGATAATTAATATCATCAATATCAATTTTCATTGAAGTCACAACAGGTTTCGTTAAATCTTTCACTGTGAATTGCACCATTCGCGTATCTGCTGCCTTATCTTCACTGACTACGGTTGCTCCACCAGGTGGCTGAAATTTAGTAATCCATTTACTATTTTTCAAGGTAATTTGAACTGTCGCCGTACCATTTTTCACAGTTATCTTTGCTGGTTTTACAAAATAATCATTGGCAATGGAAACTGAGCTGCTTTCAGGCTTATTGACCTGATATTTTATGGAATGAGTGCCGTCAGATAGCTGGGCAGATGCTTGTGTTAACCCTAAATTGAAAATAACTACCGTTGCTAGCATAACGAACATCATTATTTTCTTCATGTGCTGAACTCCTCCTCATTGGAATATATTCGTTTAATTTCCACAAAACATTATAATTGAAAAAAATTCGGTTCACAATATTTAGATTGAAAGCATGTTCATGTAAACGAAAATTATTCTCAATTACACTTCTATTTCCAAGAATAATCGTTGATGCCAGCGTATGTCAACTGCTAAACTAAATTCGTCCTTAATATGTCAAATTTTCTACAATAAAAGGGATATCACACGAAAAATTTGTGATACCCCTTACATAAATGAACCTTCACTATCCTAAAACTTCCAAAACCCCAATCATTATGAGTAACCAGCCTGATATAGCCGCTGAGTATTTTCCAATAAAAGTTTTAGTTAGTAAATTTCCGAAATGACTACCGATTCCAACTGTAATGAATGAAAATGTTCCAATAGAAATCACTGTCCAGATGACTGAAATACCGTGTGCGCCAATAGCAATACCCCCCGCTAAGCAGTTAGCAGATAAGATAAAACCAAGTGTTATTGCTTCTCTAAATGAAATAATATGGTCCTTATCCTCATCAAATAATTCAGGTTGTTCTGCAATCCCTTGCTGAGAGAAACGATTGGACACTAATGTCCAGAATCCAATCGTACAAAGCAATAGACTTCCTAGCAAATTTGCGATATGAGGGGATATATATTCAACGATTGTTCCCCCCGCTGTTACTGCAACAAATGTGACAATCATTGACATAATAGCAATAACTGCGTTAGATAGAGCAGGTATTTTCACCCGTTTCACACCATAAGCAAGACCTATTCCTAAATTATCTAAATTAGCAGCTATTCCAATCAGAATGATGGATATCCAATGCATTCTTAGCCTCCTCAAACCCAAGTATCCATTTTCACCTATCATATGTGGGCAAAATTTTGATTTATGGGCTTCCTTAAATGCATTGATTTGAAGATGGGTCATTAGATATTCTCCCATTACATTCCCACTCAGCTCCCTGTCATTCCTAAAAATCCATGGACAATAAGTTTAGATTGTTTGTCATCTAGAGATTTATTCCATTTTAGTGATTTGACAAAAGTAACAACTCTTTGTTAATTTTAAGTTGTTACTTGCTAATTTTTAGTTTATAGTATTTTAAAATTTTTATAGAAGTAACTATTCATGCAGTTTATCTGAAACATAAAACTTATAATAAGGAGAGATTTTATGAAGTTCGATAAATTATTAAAAATGGGATTGGCTTTGGGAATCATGTTGCTATTAACGGCATGTGGCTCAGCTAGTGATGACTCCAACAATGAAGCGATTAATTTAGCCTATGTGGAATGGGATACTGAAGTTGCCTCTACACACGTAGTAGGACAAGTTTTAGAGAACTTGGGATACGATGTCACATTAACGCCTCTTGATAATGGCATTATGTGGGAGGCTCTTGCTAATGGTGAGGTTGATGGTATGGTATCAGCATGGCTACCACAAACGCATGCCCCTCAAATTGAAAAGTATAAGAATAAACTAGACGATTTGGGAGAAAATCTAACTGGGGCTAAGATTGGCTTAGTTGTCCCAAGTTATATGGATGTAAATTCTATTGAAGATTTAACAAACGAGGCTAATCGAACAATTACAGGTATTGAGCCAGGAGCAAATATGATGGTGACAACAGAAAATGCTTATAAGGAGTATCATAACCTTGAGGGCTGGCATGTACTTACCTCATCAGCTGGTGCCATGACAGCAGCACTTAGTCAGGCATTAGCTAAAAACGAGGAAATTATTATTACTGGCTGGTCCCCACACTGGATCTTTAATGCTTTTGATTTAAAATATTTAGACGATCCTAAAGGTATTTACGGTGCTGAAGAATATATTGGCACATTCGCACGCAATGGATTGAAAGAGGATAATCCAGGCGCATATAGTGTTCTTAAAAACTTCCACTGGACTGCAGAAGATATAGAAAGCGTTATGTTTGATATTATGGAAGGCACTGATCCTAAAGAAGCGGCAAAAAAATGGATTAAAAACAATGAAGAGAAGGTTTCAGAGTGGTCAAAGGATGTAAAATAACGAACAGTTGTTTTACATATTATAATATAAAACGTCAAAACAGATGTAATCTAAAAGAGTCGATTCCCGGTATAAAAAGGAATCGACTTTCTTTAATTTGATTTAAGTCATAATCGTACCCAATCATTGAAAAATGAAATTAGTGGGTCGTTTTAATTATGTACTTTTCCGTATAAAACGCTTAGCACCTAGTATAACGAGTGAGACAATGATACCCCCAATAACCATCATAATGACAGAAATTAAGGCACCGAGTTCAGGCATTGAACCGTCGTAGGTTATGATTGGTGATACACCGTATTGATGCGGTGAGATGACAAATCTCATGATTTCTAAATATGCTAGATGAAAACCAATTGATGTCCAAAGACTCCCAGTCCATAGACGAAGTAGCTGCAAACATAATCCAAAGCATAGAATTAAAATAATATAACCGATGTTAATAGATACTCCTGGGGTTAATCCCACAAGTGCTTGAATCAAGGCAACTGCAATAGTGACTAATACAAATAGTAAGGTTTGCAATAATACTGAAAGCCAAGTGGCAAATCGATAACGTAACACATCATATAACAATCCTCGTAACCCCAATTCCTCTGGCAAAGCTTCATAAAAGAAAGCAAAAATAATATTGATTAGTAACGCACCATACCACTGATTAGGGGCATGCCAGTCTTCAATGATTAGCCATCCTTGATAACCAGCAATTATGAGTCCCAATGAAGCCAATGCAATTGCCAAGAAAACCCCAGTAAAAAAGTGATACAGCCTTTTCCATGAATATACGGGCGTACTGGGTTTACTGCCAGTCATTCGATAGACATGCTGATATAAATACAAAACAATAGGAACGACCAGCCCACTCATCAAAAGACCCTTTATAAAATTTTGCAAATCCCTTGATGCATCAAACAAATGTGCAGAAATTTCACCAGAAAGAGAAGCTAAGAAAAGACTTGCAACTAACGTTGACCATCCTATTAATAAAAGTTTTATCCATTTCATAAATAAATATCCTTCCCTAAGCATTTTAATGTACATTACCTTTTTTAAAACTTCTGTACCCCCACTTTGAATATTGTGTATATACTTTATATACAATATATACATATTTCATAAATTTTGCAAGCTCGTTTTTTTGAAAATAAAAAAACATGAGATAGTTAAATCACAAATCTCATGTTTTACCACTAAGTTTGAAGTATTCATCTTAAGGGACTAATTCCGCATTTATCTAGATAAAAAAGCGCGATTACAATACTCACTCAAAGAGTTTATAAAATAGATCGTTGCATTCTTTCGTTCCCATCGATTTGTATATTTGGACTTGTCTTGGACTCTCCCTCTAATTCTAAGTGCCTCTTGAAGAATATCAGAATAGCTTAAATCGAAATCCTTTATCACTTCTTCACACGCCAGTTCCTTTGACGTAATCTTTCCTGTTTTCAATGTATAGTACACTCGGCATAGGGTTAATACAATGAACTCAATCCAAGAATCGAATAAAAACAAATAGCTTTTGGAAACTTTACTCGCTATATAGTGGTTAAGATTGTATTCCATCTCCTGCATAACATCATCATTCAAAACTTTATTTGAGTAATAAGTAGAAAAATTTGGACCGTAAACAGCATATGAGTCATGAACAAGCTGATAAAGCGCAATTTTCATAAGCCTTCTTTTTCCCTTACACTTTGTACCTTCAAAAAACGGGTAAGCTTTATGTAAATGTAATTGATTCTGCTCATCCAAGGATAAATATTCACATTCAAACTTTTTGACCAATGGATTTTCAGCTCGAATTTTCTTATGAAGGTGCGATAGTTTTTTCAATTCTTTGCCCGACAATTCTTGACTAAAAACTGTAACAAAATCAATATCACTGCATTCAGGATGAAATGCACCTAAAACGGTTGATCCATATAAATAGATACCTAGAACTTGATTTGGAAACATTTCATTCAACTTGCTACTATAGAGCATCATTACTTTCTTGATTTCGCTATGAATCATGTTTCTTTAACTCCTCTATGCTTCAAGTAGTCTAACCCCTTGTTTTACAATTCCCTCCCATAATGGATATTTTTCAGGTTCAAGCATAATCATCGTAAATCCACTTAAGAAAGATAAATAAGCCCACGTTTTATCGCGAAGCTCTTGTTCAGTTTCATTTGAACTAGAACGCTCCTTCAACAATCCAGTCATTCTCTCCACAAACTCGTAAGTGATGGAAATGGCTTCTTGCTCTAGTTCTGGAAACCTTCCAGATTGGGAAAACAGATATTGTAAAATTCGTAGGTTTGTTGGATCTTCATGATACTGTCTCACATGATGCCTCACCATCTGCTCTAATTGTTCTGCCAGTACTAAGTCTTCTGGTAAATAAAGTTGTCCTTTTCTGGTTTCTTGAAATGCTTCTTTAACGGTATTCTCAAATAAATCCTCTTTGCTAGGAAAATAAAGCAAAATGGTAGCAGGATTAATACCTATTGCCTTCCCTATACTAGAAAGAGTAGTCTTAGAAAAACCCTCTCTTGGAAATTGCCTTTTTGCTTCTTTTAATATGGCATTTCGTTTCACTAGTCTCTGTTTATTGTTAATTGTTCTTGCCATTTTATCATCCCTCACAATAAAATAAATAAACGTTTATTTATTTTATTGTAAATGAATTATTTATGGAAGTAAATACCTTTGCGTTGTATCCGAAAATCTGCATTCCTTCTAATTAAATTAAAAAAACATCTACTGATTATATACAGTAAATGTTTTTTTATGGTTAATTTAATACTTCCGGATGGAATCCATCTTTTTGGAAGTAATTATCGTGTGACCAAATATTTAATTTTTCTTGTTCGGCTTCTTGCTGAATATCTCTAAATTCATCCTCAAACGTATTATTTGGTTTATGAATAAAACGTACTGCCGCAAGCCCTTCCTTCAATAACGATTCCTGTAATAACACATCATCCACAAAAACATAAGCTAACAGTCGATCGTAATTGTCTGTTTCTGGTCCTACATCGTAAACTGCTTCTATCTTTTTGGCGTTTTCTAACAAGTTAATCGTATAGTCTCTTGCCTCTTCAGCAAAAGGCTGTGCTTCACCTTTGTTGTAATTCATTTCTGGTGTATCAACCATCAATAAGCGAATTTTTTCCTTCTTGCCATTAATTGTCGCCTGAATTGTATCACCATCATATGCTTTAATAAAGTCGACTGTAAAACGTTTATTTCCTGTTTTTTCTTCAACCTGTTCAATGGAAATGATGCCGTTTTGATCTGTCGATGTTGCATCTTTTTCTTCAGCTGGTGATCTACCAAAAATCATATATAGTGCAACAGCTAGAATAATAGTACCACTCGTTATTAATGTTTTTATATCCTGCATCTTCATGTTATAGGTCCCTCACAACTATTGATCTTCCATTACACTTTAAGGAACCTCCCTAAAGTACAACTAGTTCCACTAATCATCTCTAGGAAAACCGTAACCCTAGCAATTAAAAGTTTCACATTGCTTCTATTGTAAAATATCAAGCTACTACATTCAAGCTATGTAGCTGCAATGGCAACCCAATGATTTGGAGATACTTCAACAAGCTGACTATTTCCAATCTCATAGCTTAGTTGTGTTTCTTCATTTTCAGTTTCCGCATATTTTTGCTTTTCGATTGCTGGATCAGGAATTGGTATGGAGCGTAATAAAGCTTGTGTATAAGGATGTTGAGGATTTGCATAGAGCTCCTCACTTTCTGCAAGTTCGACAATTTTACCACCATACATGACTGCTACACGATCACTAATATGCTTCACCATAGACAAATCATGGGCAATAAATAAGTATGTTAAGCCCAGGCGCTGCTGTAAATCCTTTAACAAATCTACAATTTGCTTTTGTATAGAAACATCCAGTGCTGATAGTGGTTCATCACAAACGATAAAATTTGGCTCCACTGCTAAAGCTCTTGCTATTCCAATACGTTGACGTTGACCACCTGAAAATTCATGTGGATAACGTATTGCATGTTCTTTGTTTAAGCCTACAAGTTCAAGTAATTCCTCCACACGCTGCTGACGTTCTTCATTTGTTTTGACTAGCTTGTGAATATCTAAAGCTTCTCCAATAATATCTACGACTTTTTTTCGAGGATTTAATGAAGAATATGGGTCTTGGAAAATAATTTGCATATGACGACGCATTGCCTTCAACTGTTTCTTCGTTAATCTTGTAATGGGTATTCCTTGATATAAGACTTCTCCATATGTAGGTTGATGGAGCTGTAAAATCGTTCGTCCAGTCGTTGATTTGCCTGAGCCTGATTCGCCCACTAATCCCAATGTCTCTCCAGGGTAAATATGAAATGATAAATCATTAACTGCCTTTACTGTTTGACCACGCCCTAATTCAAATTCCTTTGAAAGATGTGTCACTTCAATTAATGGTTTATGTTGATTGCTGCCAGTTTGCATATGTGCATTCGGTTTTGGCTGCTTTTTCTCATGGAGTTTTGGCAAAGCATTCAATAGTTTTTTTGTATATGGATGTTGAGCATTCGCAAAAATCTCCTCTGTTGTTCCCTGCTCGACAATCTCTCCCTCTTTCATGACAATCAGTCGATCACACATACCAGCCACAACGCCCAAATCATGCGTTATCAAAATAATCGAGGTACCCATTTTCTTTTGCATATTGCGCATTAATTTTAAAATTTGCGCTTGAATCGTTACATCAAGTGCTGTAGTCGGTTCATCTGCTATGAGTAAAGATGGGTTACAGGCTAATGCCATAGCAATCATGACACGTTGTCTCATCCCTCCCGAAAATTCATGTGGATATTGCTTATAGCGTTCTTCAGGCTCCCGTATACCTACAAGTTTTAATAGTTCAATTGTTTGTTTATAGGCCTCAGTTTTAGACATTGATTGATGCTTGATTAAACTTTCAGCTACTTGTTCCCCAATTCGAATAGTTGGGTTTGTGGATGACATAGGGTCTTGAAAAATCATACTAATATCTTGTCCGCGAATTGCTTCCATTTGCTTTTCACTCAAAGAGGTTATTTCTTGTCCTTTAAATAAAATACTGCCTGACTTCAAAAATGAAGGGGGTGTTGGTAGTAAACGCATGATTGAACGAGCTGTAACACTTTTTCCACTACCTGATTCTCCTACTATTCCAAGCGTCTCACCTTTATTTAGATGAAAGCTAACACCCTTAACTGCTTCAAATTCTGTCTCTCCTGTCAGAAAGGACACATGAAGATTATTGATTTCTAGAAGCTTTTCACTCATTCCATCCACCCTTTATAAATTTTGTGATTGACTTAAGTACAAGTATAATACATACTTTACAATACTGATAGGAATTATACAATATAGTACAAAACATGTCATCCCGCATCCAGTCAGTAGGACAATCACTTCTATAACGAGTCAGCGAGATATTGCATAAACTAATCAGTAATGAAGGCTTAATTGCTTAAAACTTACTTAACTTACGTTTGGAGGAAATGCATGGATATATCAAACAATCATTCAGCAACTACAGAACATGTATTCTTTTTCACGGTTTATCAAAAGCTCAAAACTCAAAAACTCTATAATATGTTGCTCTTTCTTTTAAGTATTTTGGTCCATCCAATTACATACTATTTCTATCGAAAAAGAAAACAATCACAACAATACAAACAAGCTTTTGAACAACGGTGGCTGTACTACGAGGAAAAAGGTTTATTGGCAAAATGGCAATCTACATTTGCAGAACAAGAATTATCAAAGGCTACATTCTTTCATGAAACAGTATCTGAAAAGCAAATACAGGAGACAGCTTCTAGATTAGCTCAAGCAAAAATCCAGCAATTTATTGAGCAGGATTTATTAAAGGAAGGCATAGAGGATCTCTCATATTTACAGTTTTTTAGTGAACAACTAAAAAATAGAAAATTCCTGTCTTTTACGTTTTTACCTGCTGCTTTATTTTATGTAGTACTCCTTTTATATGCGAATCCATTTCTACAATTCATCATTGAACGAATACTACAAAGCTTCATTGTTATTGTAGGAGTGGCTACACTAGTTTTTACAATTTTGTATTTGTCTCCATTCGATCCCGCAAGAAATTTATTAGGGGTCGAGGCAACGGCTGAACAAATTGCAAATTTTAATCGCATTCACGGCCTAGATCAACCTTATTTCTCTCAGCTGTGGAATGCTTTATCTGGTCTATTCACTTTCGATTTAGGTACTTCCTTTGCAGGGAAAGAAGACATTACTCACAGTATTGCAAATAAATTTCCTGTCACACTTGAAATTGCCGTCCTTTCATTGTTAATGGCAATTGCTATTGCCATTCCGGTTGGCATTATTTCAGCGGTTCGTCCAAATTCCTATTTGGATTATACATTTATGTTCATTGCTTTAATCGGACTATCTATTCCAAGCTTCTGGCAGGGCTTGATCTTTATTTTGACGTTCGCGCTAAAGCTACAGTGGTTACCAGCTACATATAATCCGCAAAACTGGTTATCTCTAATTATGCCAGTAATAGTTTTAGGTACATCTATTACTGCTTCTATTGCCCGTATGACTAGATCGAGCATGCTTGAGGTTATACATGAGGATTACATTATTACAGCAAAGGCCAAAGGTTTAAATGAATTTAAAGTCATTTCAAAGCATGCGATTCGTAATGCCATGATTCCTATTATTACAGTAATCGGGCTTCTCTTCGGCGGCATGTTAGGAGGGGCATCAGTTACAGAAAAGGTTTTTAATATCAGTGGTATTGGTAGCTATATCGTTGACAAACAGTTTATCCCTGATATCCCAGCGATTCTAGGTGGGGTCGTATACATCGCTATTACAATTTCGATTGTTAACCTCTTCATTGATATTTTGTATGCCTTTTTCGATCCGCGCATTCGCTCAAAAATGAAGAAGTCTTAAAGGGGGAGCATCTGTGAAAAACATCTTACATGTCAAACTACTCTTGAAGATTACACAGGAATATGTCAATGCTCATTTTACATTTGTCTTTTCCTTCCTGTTTTCTTTATTGTTTCTAGCTTATAGCTACGATTTCTCTAACCAAAGCTGGCGGCCAATTGTATGTACCTTTTTCATAATTTATGCGATTACCACCGCTTATGTTGGTTTCCTAACTGTTCGAATCAAACAGAATTTAGCAAAGCTAGGAGAGATTAAAAAAAGCACTCGTCTCCTTGGATATCCATTATTTTTAACAGTAGCTACAGGTAATATTTTCTCAGCATCATTTGCTTTTATGCTTGTGTCTAAGAAAAAGACAGCTGAATATACTTTTGCTGCGTATGCACTTATTACACAGCTATTCATCATCGGTATTTCAGCACTTAACCTGTTTAAGCCGTATGTAACAGATACCTTTTTAGTTGCGATGGGGCTTTTCCTGTGTCTTGCACTTTTTTATATTGTGATGCTAATTTTATGTAACAAATTTGTTACACCAAAATCTGCTCCAAAATGGATGCTGTTGCCTGGTATATTGCTGTTATTTGCAACTCTTACTGGCAATCTTTTTGCAACATTCCTAGGTTATAGCCTTATTCAAAAGGCACGAAAGACAAATCCATCATCCATAGAAAAATGGCAAAACATTTGGGAAAAGATTTTACGTAATACCATGGCCGTTTTCGGGTTATTTTTCATAGTTTTAATATTTTCATTATCTGTCACAAGCTCGTGGACATTTGACTATGATTTGGCTACGGAAAATAACTATGGTGCTTTGCTACAAACACCGTCACTGGAATACCCACTTGGCACTGATAATTATGGCAGAGATTTATTTTCTCGCATTATTTTCGGTGCACAAATATCGTTGATTGTTGGCTTTTTCTCAACCATTATTCCCGCACTTATTGGGGGGGTGCTTGGAGCGTTTTCAGGTTTTTATGGCAAAGCTACAGACAACATTATCATGCGTAGCCTTGATATTTTATATGCGATTCCTGGTATTTTATTAGCTATTGCGATTATTGCTGCTTTTGGAGCCAATACGGTTAATTTAATCATTGCTCTTAGTGTTGGAGCTATTCCTACATATGCTCGTACAATGCGAGCTAATGTTATGCAGCTTGCTAATTTCGAATTTGTGGAATCAGCTAGAGCATTAGGTGCTTCTGATGCCTCAATCATCTTTAAGCATATCGTTCCTAATTCATTAGCACCAATGATTGTTAAAGCAACTCTAACAATTGGTGGAGCTGTTATTTCAACAAGTAGTTTAAGTTTTTTAGGGCTTGGCATTGAGCCACATATCCCTGAATGGGGCAATATTTTAAAGGTTGGTAGTACGTACCTGGAAACACACTCCTATGTTGCGATTTTCCCAGGTCTTTGTATTATGCTTCTCGTTCTTTCCTTTAATTTCTTAGGGGATGGATTACGGGATGCTTTAGATCCAAAAACAAATTAAGATGGAGGTTCTTACATGAAGAGATTACTTATATTGTTATTCATAGCAGTATTAGCACTGTCCGGCTGTGTTCAAACAAAAAAGGACGTAGAAGGCAATAAAGATTCAAAAGGAAAAGGCAATTCAACAATTGAACTATTAGGCATGTCCGCTTCTGAAGAGGATATGAATATTGTACGAGATCAATTAGTGAAAAATGGCTTTGATGTAAAACTCAACATTCAGCCTGATTATGGTTCATTCTCTGCCCAAAAAGAGGCGGGCAATTATGATTTAGCACTTTCTAGCTGGACAACAGTTACAGGAAATCCTGATTATGCTGTTCGTGGTTTATTTAAAACGGGTGGTGACTATAGTGTTGTTGCTGACTCGAAATTAGATGCTTTAATTGATGAAGCAAGTACATTAACTGGTGATGAAGCTGCCGCAAAATATAAAGAATTAGAGCAGCTATTAGTTTTCGATCAGGCATATATTGCGCCTTTATATATTTCTAATAAGTATCAAGGCATATACTCTGAATTAGTGAATCCAAAAACTGTTCATTTATCTAAATCGCGTGCACAAGTTTGGGAAAGCATTGAATTTAATGATGCATCTAAAAATGCGACAGAACCATTGATTTTACACCAAACACTAGATTCTTTAACATCACTTGATCCGATTAAAGGTAATGACGGCTCAATCAATACATTGAATACAAATATGTATGTTCGACTTGTCAACTTAACGGATACAGATGAAGTTGTGTCAGATGGATCACTATCTTATAACCATGCAACTGCTGAAGGTAATCAAGAGTATTACTTTATTTTACGTGATGATATTCACTTCGCGGCTATCAAGGATGGTGTTGCAGTAGATACAGGTGAATTAGTGTCTGGGGAAGATGTTGTATTCTCATTAAATCGTGCAAAAGATTCAACATCAGTACCTGATCACCGTACTTATAGTATCCACGAAAACATCGAATCTGTAGAAATTGTTTCAGATTTAGCAGAATTACAAAATAAAAAAGTATCAGGATCAGACCAATCTATTTTAGATGTACTTTCTCAAAACCTACCTGCTTCTGTAACACAATTAGCAAAAGATAAGGGTGCTGTAAAAAATGCAACAGGTACTTACCAGGTTGTAAAAATTACAACACCGACTCCATTCCCTCAGGTGTTAAATTATTTAGCACACCAATCTGGCGGGATTGTATCTGAGAAACAAGTAACAAGTATCAATACTTATGATGTAGCTAGCTATAATCCAGATAAGGATATCGCATATGGTGATCAAGCAACAGTAACAGAGGGTACATCAACATATAACAACCATTTATATGCAAGCGGACCTTACATTCTTGTGAAGAAAAATGATTATGAAGCACAATTTGTGAAAAACCCAGCATACCGTGTTGGTAGTGAGTTTGAACCAAAAATTGCGAAAATCAATGTTCGTTTCATCGCGGATAATGATAGTGCCCTATCTGCACTTCGTAATGGAGAAATCCACGTACTTCAGACAGTACCTGAAACAAAGCTTGATATAGTAAAATCTGATAATAAATTAACTTTAAATACTGCTGACAGTAACGCTGTATCATATTTACAAATGAATACTTCAGGCCGTGCCGTATCTGATTCAGTGGACTTACGTAAAGCTATACTATACTCCATCAACCAGGATGAATTTATAAGCTACTACCAAGGCAATAAAAAACCTGCTGTATCTACTGTTTCACCATTAGTTAACACTGGATTAGAGCTTAAGGCTGACAGCGAAAAAGTAAAAGAGTTTTTAAAAGCCTATAATGACGCAAAGTAATCTTTCCATGCAATAAATTAAATAAAGCTATTTAACGTTTTAAAAGCTCAAACCCCGTTCTAAATGTAGGACGGGGTTAAAAATATGATTTTTTAATAAATCGCATTCGTTACTTGATTAATTTCATCTTCATTAAGGAAAGCCTCTTATGTAGTTTTATTTACAATACTTCCTCAAAAAAGTGTACCCTTAAATTTCTCTGGTTTTTTTACATAGCCTTCGATTATAAAACCACATTCTGTGCAAATAATATATTCAATATCCGAACCTAAACTCATCTTACCGTCCGGGTACATTGTCCCATATCCACTATGCTTGCCTTTCCCCAACTCCTTCCCACCACATTTTGGACATTCAATTACATTCGAAGAATTCTTCAATATATACCCCTCCCCTTTTATATGAGAACCAACCATTTTTCTGATAATTCTACTACCTATTAATACGAACGATCTGTAAATTTGTTCCATTTTATTCAACAATTTTGTAATTAAGAGCTTCATTTTTGTTAAACAATCTGCCCCGATTATTGAATGTTTCGCATTCTTTAAACAACTTTTTTTCACTTTACATAAACATACAAAGTAGAATTCTAACCATACTAAAACAGAGCCTCTTCAATTAAATTTGAGGAGGCTCATTACTATTTCGTAAACACTATGTTAAATCTCATTATGTGATTTTGGTTTTGGCCCTAGCTCCTGTGGTTCAATGTCTGCAAATGTCTCGCCCTCTTCTTCCAAATCGCGCATACGATGTGCAATACGTGAGGCGGCAGATGCTGCGATGCTACCAACCAAATCATCTAAAAACGTATTGACATGATGCCCAGGATCCGTATCGAGTTTTTTTATAATACCAATTTTTTGTTTGTCTAGGTGTCCGAAAGTTGTTACTGCTATGCTGCCATATGTAAAAACAGATCCGAGTGCGATTGTTTCATCCACACCAAATAATCCTTCATCAGATTCAATTATTTGCTGTAATGGTGCTGATAATAATTTTTTCTCAGCAAGTTCATCTAATTCAATGCCTACCAATAAAGCGTGTTGAACTTCACGTTTACGTAAAACCCGCTCGACAGAATGAACGCAATGCTCTAATGTTAAGCCTTCATTATAGGTTTTTTGCATTTCATAAACGATCTCTGCAATATCCTCCAGTGTTACACCGCGACGAATGAGTGCAGCTTGAGCTGCCTTTGCTACTTCATCAGAGTGTATTCGACTACTTTTATCATGCATAACTAACCCTCATTTCGTTTTTATTGCTAGTATAAGTCTAGCCCAACCTATTATACCTTTACTTTGGTAATATGGTACAATTTTGTTACAAACACAAGAAGGAGTGTCACCATTGGATAAGGGAACTGTACAGGATTTAAAGTTCTATAGTGAAGCATTACAGGAGGAATTACAGCTTTATATTTATGTTCCTGCTAATTATTCACCACTATATAAATATAACATTTTGATTGCATCTGATGGCCGGGATTACTTCCAGCTTGGGGGTATTACAAAGCTTGCTGATGAGCTGATTGATGACTATGAAATCGAAAATTTAATTATTGCATTCGTTCCTTATAAGGATATTAAGGATCGACGCCACAAATATATTCCAAGTGGAGAACAGCACGAAGCCTATCTGCGTTTTTTAGCCCATGAGCTTGTGCCATATTTAGATGCTGAATATGCAACCTACCAGATGGGAATGAGTCGTGCAGTAATTGGTGATTCGATGGCTGCAACCGCTTCCTTAATGGTCGCATTAAAATACCCAAGTATTTTTGGTAAGGTCATTATGCAATCACCCTATGTAGATGAGGATGTTCTGAAGGCTGTAGAGAATTTTAAAGATCCAGGGGCGATTTCTATCTATCACATTGTTGGCAAGGGAGAAGATAAAGTTGTAACGATGGACAAAACCGTAAAAGATTTTTTAACACCTAATCGTCAACTGCATAATCTCATGCTTAGCAAAGGATTTTCTACATTTTATGATGAATTTGAAGGCAATCATACGTGGAAATACTGGAAGCCTGATTTAAGACGTGCATTGATAGAAAATTTCAATTAATCTTAGGCGATTCAAATTACGAAAAGGTAAAAATCTGTTATACTTAATTAGAAAAATTGTTTATTTTCGGGAGGTAATGGACTATGAAGTACGGTATTGTGGCATTTCCATCAAAAAAATTGCAAGATTTAGCGAACACTTATCGCAAACGTTACGATCCTCATTATGCGCAAATTACTCCGCATATGACGTTAAAAGACAGCTTTGATGCTACGGAAGAAGATATTCAATCCATCGTAAAGCAATTAGATGAGCTTACTGCCAATTATGCACCTTTAAATATTCATGCATCACGCATAAGTTCGTTTTTCCCAACAACCAATGCGATTTATTTCCGCATTGAACCAACTGAACAGTTAGTAGCATTCAACGAAGCTATACAAGAAAAAGTACCATTCGGCGAACCAAAGCATGTCTTTGTCCCACATATTACAATTGCACAAAAAATGACAGACTCTGAGCACGATGATATTTTTGGACAATTACGTATGACGGGCGTTGATGAAAAAGATACGATTGACCGCATTCATCTACTATATCAATTAGAGGACGGCTCATGGACAACTTATGAAACATTCCGATTGACTGGAGCTGAGTAAGTTTTGTACAACGTAAAGATAGTGGAAACAAAGAAAGAACATGATGATGCGTTTGCAGTCCGCAAAAAAGTTTTTGTAGAAGAACAAGGTGTTCCTCTTCATCTTGAATGTGATGCAGAGGATGCAACCGCAACGCATTTCATTATGTATGAGGGCGACAATCCTGTTGGTGCTGCACGTTTACGCAGTATTGAAAATGATGCTGTGAAAATTGAACGTGTTTGCATTTTACAAGATCAACGCGGAAAAAAACTGGGTGCTTTAATTATGAAGGAAATGGAGAAACACGCCATTTCCATGAATAAGCTAAAACTAAAGCTCCATGCCCAAAGCTATGCTATCCCTTTTTATGAGAAGCTTGGCTACACAGTCACTTCACCTGAATTTATGGATGCTGACATTCCGCATCGTGCTATGGAAAAAGAGATTTAACAAATAGGTGTTACGATAATGCTGCAGCATATCGTAACACCCTTTTTATTTCTCTACACTGTTTAAAAGATTGATTTATAAATGAACATTCATTTAACCAATCCTTATCTTGTCTTATTTGACATATTTTCTTGCATAATAGTAAATTCATACTATTTCATCATTCTAGTAATTTTATCTAAATCTAGTGAAGCTCCATCTTGAATAATAGATTGTACTAATTTATCCTCAAGCTCTTGAGTTATTTGTCTATTGGATACCTTAGCTACACGTCGTACGATTTTTCTTACTTGTTTTTCGCTTTTAAAATCTGCATGTTGAATAGCATTTGCTAATGCGAAGATTTCCTCCATTGATACTCCTGTTTTTTGTTCAATTGAATTAAAAAACGAGCGATTCATGTTTCCCCTCCTATCATTACAATTCAGTTTAATTCTCACTATTGTATGCATGTCATAGCAACTAGTGAAGGCTTTAACTTGTTTTAGAAATGTTACTCCAAAGAAAAGTTAAAGCCCTTTATCTAATGTCACATTAATTTACGAAAGTAGCGCCTACAATAATTAAAAGAATGAAAAGTACAACAATTAGAACAAATGTTGAACTATTGCCACCGCTATAGCCTCCATAGCAATAGCCACCATAGTCATTGCCTCCGCAATAATTATTGTTCCAGCTACCAACATTACCTCCATACGGTTGAGCGCACCAGCCTTGATATCCCATAAAAGCAACCCTCCCTTCTACAACCTATAATATGTTTTCGGTGTAGAAATGGGAGGGTTATTCGTCTAATCGATATTTCCTTTTGGTTTAAAAATTAATGCTCCAATAAAGCCAAAGATTATAGCTGCACTGATACCTGAACTTGTCACTTCAAACATACCCGTTAATACACCTACAAGCCCATGTTTTTCTGCCTCTGCAATTGCACCATGTGTTAATGAGTTTCCAAAGGACGTAATCGGCACAGTTGCTCCAGCTCCTGCAAAATCAATAATGGGTTCATACAATCCCATACCATCTAGTATGGCACCCACTACAACTAATGTACTTAATGTATGGGCTGGTGTTAATTTACCAACATCCATCATTAATTGACCCATAGCACAAATAATACCTCCGACAATAAATGCAAACACAAATGTCATTACCATAATTTTTGCCTCATTTCATTGTAATTTCAACTGCATGTGCCGTACACGGAATTGTTTCACCTTGCTGAAATGAAAGCGGAGATAGTAATGCCCCTGTTGCAACAAGAAGCACTCGCTTATAGGTACCCGCTCGCATTTGCTGGATAACGTAACTAAAAAAAACAGCTGCTGAACAGCCTGCACCACTTGCACCAGATTGGAATGCTTCATCCTGTCCATAAAACTCCGCACCTGCATCACGTAAAATCGTTAGCTCTTCATTTTTTATGCCACTATCCACAAGCATTCCCTTTAAAAGCTTCAAGCCAAGCTGACCTAAATCACCCGTTAAAATAAGATCATAATTGTATATTTTTTGATTACGCTGCTCTAAATGAGATTGGATCGTTTGAAAGGCAGCTGGCGCCATTGCCGCACCCATATGAAAAGGATCATCCATACCATAATCAATAGATTTTCCGACAGTCGCAGCCTCTATCGAAGGGTACTCCTCTCGATGCTTACCAATTATGGCATATCCAGCAGCAGTTACTGTCCATTGTGCGGTTTGGGGCTTTTGCGAGCCATAATTAACGGGATAACGGAATTGCCTCTCTATAGCATTATGCTGACTCGATGCTCCAGCTAATGATAAATTGGCTGCACCAACCTCTGTTAAAAGACTCGCTACAATAACTGAAGAAATGGAGGTCGCACAAGCAGAAAATAAGCCAATAAAGGGGATGGCTAAATCTCTAGCCGCAAAATTGGTTGGTGTCATTTGATTGACTAAATCACCACCCATTAAATAATCAATATCTGAATTATGCACCCCTGCTTTTTTTATGGCAAATTCACAGGCCTCCTCCACCATTTTCCGATGTCCCTGTTCATTAGTCTTCATTTGCCATCGTTCATCATCATAAATTGCATCAAAATATTGGCTAAATATGCTTCGTTTCTCAAGTGGACCTGCTACTACACCACCTGCTATTAAGGATGGCTTCGATTGAAAAATAATTACCATGAAACCACTCCTATCGTCACTAAAATATATTTAATAAGTGCAACAAAAAAGGCAGATACTACACCAAATAACACGACAGATCCAGCTAATTTAAATAAATTTCCACCAACACCAAGTACTAGTCCTTCTGATCGATGCTCAATAGCTGCTGAAATAACAGCATTACCAAAACCTGTGACAGGCACAGCTGAACCTGCACCAGCAAATTGACCAATTCTTTTATATAAGCCAAAGCCTGTTAAAATCATGGCGAAAAAGACCATTGTAGCAACTGTTGGATTTCCTGCTGTTGCTTCCGTAAAATTAAAGAAAATGATGTAGAACAGTGACACGGCTTGTCCAATCGTACAAATTAGGCCACCAACGAAAAATGCCTTTACAACATTCTTTAAAATAGGGGGCTTCGGCGTAACATTTTGTTCGAGCTGCTTATATTGCTCTTTTTCCACTTATGTCTCCTCCTTTGCAAGTTTTATCAATTCAGTGATTTTATCATTAAGTATATTGTTTTCAACTTTATCCTTTTTTATTTTATTGGCTTCATAATAAATTTTATAATCAGCTGAAACAAAAACTTCTTTATTTGGATATTTCTTATCAAATTTCTTTTGTAATTTTTTTTCTAATTTAGTCTTTCTCCACTTATCCCATGGTTTAATTTGAACTGCTACAAGCATACTATCGTCATATTGAATAACCGTTGTTTTGTCCACATAGTCTTCTTTTAAAATGGATTCAACATCTTTTTCGTTTTCTGACGAACCGTAGATAACGAATTTTTCTTTTTCACCACAACCACTTAATAATGACAAACTGACTAATAGAGGTAACATTAATCCGAGTAGCTTCAAGTCTCTCCCTCCTTTTGTTTAAAGTTTCTCCATACATAAAAAAACTATTCATTTGTCGATACATACAAAAGCCCGAGTTCATTTTTCATAAGGACATATTGTAGAAGTAGTAACGAGGAAAGGAGGTGACAATATGGGTTGTGGTAAGCCAACAAATCCTATTGGACCAATCCAATCAGCAGGCTGCGTTTGTGACGTAGTTCGCGCTATATTAGATATTCAAAATCAAGCGGTGAGAGAAGAGTGTCAACCATGTACAGCTAACTGCTTCTTAGAACCACTTGGAGGCATTGTAAGTCCTGCACGTTCTCACGCAGATACACGTGTATTCATGTTAATTACAAAAGATGGTACTCCATTTAAAGCATTCTTTAATTCTCCAACAGCAGATCCATGTATCTGTACATCTGTCTTCTTCCGTGTAGAAGATATGTTTGATGAGTGCTGTGCTACTTTACGTGTGTTAGAGCCTTTATGTTCCTTTGACTCTAGCGAAACTACAGTAGATTTATTGAGCCGCGATGGCTGCTGTGTCAACATGAAAAAAATCTGTAAAGTAGATGATTGGAATTCTACTGAGAGCTGTATCACTGTAGATTTATCTTGCTTCTGCGCAGTACAATGTATTGCTGATGTTGACTTAGGGATATGTGACTAAAATCTTTTCTCCTTTGACACACTACACATAAAAAAAGTGTACAGCATCCTCTGCTGTACACTTTTTTCATAGGGTCGGCAATTTTCTTCCTCGCCAAAATATTTGATCAATATCCTCAAAATATATAATCTCTTGTGTCTTAAATTCTAAAGAAGTAAGCTTCAATGAATCAATCTGTACTTCTGATGCTGAACCGCTTAATTTCCTGCCATCTTTTAAACAAATTAATAATGGCTGATACGCTTTTTGTCGAAATGGCTTTTCTAAAAACTGAAGTTGCTTTAGTAAATAGGGATCTATTTGTACTTCTTCGATCACTTCTTCTTTTTCCTCAAGAGGCTGCCCACTAAAATAGCCATCCTTTACATATACAGATGTACTTTCATCCAACTCAAGTTCATGTAACACCTTGGAAATATTCAGGAAATATGATGGTGATTTTATAAATAAGCGTGGCTCACGATCCACATTACTCACTTCCCTTTTTTTCATACAATATGCAAAAGTAAGTAATTTGGTTCTTAGCCTATTTGACTTAATAATGCTGTTGCCAAACCTAAGTAAATTAAAATACTTGTAATATCATTTAATGTTGTAATAAAAGGACCTGATGCAACGGCTGGATCAATTTTTAAGCGATGCATTAGAAGTGGGATAAAAGAGCCTGCAAGTGTTGCAACTAAAATAGAACCACATAATGCTGCCCCAACTAACATTCCTAATAAGAGCTCTTGCTTCCAAATATAGATAATGCCAATAACAATTACTCCGCATACTACTCCAGACATTAAGCCTGTGCCTGCTTCACGTGCTAATAATTTTAGCTTGCTATGTTCTTCTACATCACCTGTTGCGATTCCTCGTATCGCTACTGCTAAAGCCTGTGTTCCACTATTTCCAGAGGTACCTGAAATAAGTGGAATAAACACAGCAAGTAACGCAACTTTTTCTAATGTTGCCTCAAATTGCCCCATTAAATTTGCTGTAAGCATACCTAAAAATAGTAGTATCACAAGCCATGGCAAGCGTTTCTTTGCAGCTTGTAAGGAAGTCGTATCAAATTTATCCATATCGGAAATACCCGCTAATTTCGAGTAATCCTCTGATGCTTCTTCATCGATAACATCAATAATATCATCGACTGTAATAATACCCAGTAATTCTCCCTTATCATCAATAACTGGCGTTGCTAAGAAATTATAATCCTTCATAATTTGAGCAACCTCTTCTTGGTCATCTCCTGCATGCACCATCACGACACGTTCATTCATAATAGAACGTATTAACGTATCCTCATCTGCAATAATTAAGTCACGAAGAGAAATAACCCCTGTTAATCGATGCGCCTCATCGACAACAAAGATATAATAAATAGTCTCTGCATCTGGTGCCTCTTTCCGTAAGATGGCCATAGCTGAACGAACTGTCGAATTTTCTGGAATTGCTACATACTCTGTCGTCATAATTGAACCGGCTGTATATTCATCATAGCTAAGTAGCTCATTAATTTCTTCAGCCGTTTCCTCATCCATCATGCCTAAATAGCTTTCACGTTGCTCTGTATCTAATTCATTTAATACATCCGCTGCGTCATCTGCATACATATGCGAAAGCATTTCAGCACCATAAGAAGGTTCCATCTCAGCTAAATATGCTGTATATTCATCATCATCTATATCAATTGCCTCAAAAATATCAGCCATTTCAGTCGGAGCCAAGAATGAATAGATGATCTTCCTTATATCAGGTTCCACCTTCTCATAAAACGTTGCCTGATCATACGGATGAAGCTCTAAAAACTCTTCACGGAATGCATCAATATCATGTGCTTCCAGCATTTCTCGTAAATGTGCTTCGTCGAATTGCACATCATCCTTTTCATTTCTTTCCTCTATCATGCTTGTCCCCTCCTTCCGAGCATTTAATGATTAATAGGTTGTCGTAAATCTACCTTCTATATAATAGAGGGTATTATACCTTTTCTGCAAACCCTTTTTTTATTTCATAACAATTGAAACTAATCTCAAGCCAAAACTTCAATATTACTTACTATATTGACTTAGATATAGAACTTTATTTTACTATACCCTACAATGGCTATAATTTCTGTAAACATAACGTTAAGAAAAATTATTCACTATCATCAACCAGCGTTCATTATTCGCTACAGTAAAACGATAAGGAGATGCCCGATTGCGCGAACATCTCCTTGATTATTTAGCATTAGCTTTCACTGAAAATATTGTGACACTATGACTGATTATTTAGTCAAGCCAAGGAGTCATGAATTAATCGCTGCATATCTTCTTTTAATGCACTTGTAAAGTGGAGACTTTCTCCTGTCAACGGGTGGAGCATAGCTAAGGAGACACAATGCAGGGCTTGTCTATTTAACTGTTCTCGACTACCACCATAAAGTTCATCACCAATAAGCGGATGTCCTAGATACGCCATATGCACCCTTATTTGATGTGTACGACCGGTGTGAAGCTTTAATCTTATATGAGTCATAGGTATATTATCAAAACTAAAACGCTGTAAAACAGTCATATCCGTATGGGCAAATTGACCATCCTCACGTACCTCTCGCTCAATGATGCTTGTATCCTTCCGTCCGATAGGCGCAATAATGGATTGTCTATCCTGACCTACATGTCCATGCACAATTGCTTCATATTGTCGGGAAATTTCTCCACTGCGCTGTGCAAGTCCTGTTAAGTGATGAATATGAGCATGTTTAGCAATGCATAGCAAACCAGAAGTGTCACGATCGAGCCGCGTCACAATATGAGCAGTAGATGCTAGACCTTGTTGTTGAAAGTGACCGCATACAAGATTGGCTATGCTGTTAGAAGGATGCTCCCTTGAAGGAATCGTACTTTGATATGCTGGTTTATTAAGTACTAAAATAGCATCATCTTCATAAACAATGGAAAGATTACCATATTCAACAGTGAGACCTTCACTTTTCTCTTCAGGTGGAAACTTCACCTCCACCTGATCGCCAATGTGCAGGATATGTCTGACATTGCATTCCACATTATTGACTGTTAATAAGCCGCCATCAAATTTAATGGCTGTTAGCGCTCGCTTTGAGATACGCCACTCTTGTAAGGCCTCCCGAAGTATTTGACCTTCCCTTTCTGCAATAAAACGTAGCGTAAATCTTGTATCCATCTTATTCATTTGCGACAAAGGATTCATGAACCCGCTCCCAGAATGGGAATGGACGGAAACGGGCAAAGCGTACACGTTCATTTGCTACATTAAAGGCTATTGACTTCACATCTCCTTGTGTGACTTGTAAATGATCTACTGTCATATTAAAGTTTTGATCATTTACAGGACGTAATATACAGTGATGATGTGCTGGCAGTATTAATGGTGAACCAACTGTACGGAAAACGCGATTATTAATGGAAGCAATTTCAGTGATTTGAAGTGCTGCTAATGTTGGATGGATAATGGCTCCTCCAAGGGCTTTATTATAGGCAGTACTACCAGAAGGCGTTGACACACAAAGACCATCTCCACGGAAACGTTCAAATTGATTACCATTTAACTCTACATCCATCACTAGTGTAACATCAGGTGATTTTACTGTTGCCTCATTCAATGCTAAATACGTGTTAGATTCCGCATTATGATGCTCTACTTTTACTTCTAATAGAGGATACTCCACTACATTAAAATCCTTTTTGGCAATAGAAAGAACAAGTTTTTCTAATTCAGATGGCTTCCAGTCTGCATAAAAACCTAAGTGCCCTGTATGGATACCCACAAATGCAACTTGATCTAATAAATGTGAATAGCGGTGAAAGGCATGTAATAACGTACCGTCCCCACCTATAGAAACAACAATTTCTGGTGATTCCTCATCATAAGTTAGGCCAAAATCCTGTAAATATGTTTTGGCTAGCTCCATTAATTCGTTCGATTGTGCATCTCTACGTGATTGAATGGAAAATTTCATTGTGTGTCACGCTCCTTCTCTGATAGTAAATTAGGATTTGATGCTTCCTTGTATTCACTAAAGTAAGCCTGTGCTTCCTGAATCTCACTGCGGATAGATGACATTTCCTCATCCAAACGGAAAGCGGCCTCTGCAGCACTTTGAAGACGATTTTTTATTTCCTCTGGGAACATACCTTTATATTTATAATTTAATGAATGCTCAATAGATGCCCAGAAATTCATGGCTAGTGTTCGTATTTGAATTTCAGCCAAAACCACTTTTTTCCCCTGAATCGTCTCTACAGGATACTCAACAATCATATGATAGGAACGATACCCACTTGGTTTATTATGTGTAATATAGTCACGTTCTTCTACTACACGCATATCTTTACGTTGCCGTATAAGTTCCGTCACTGTCGAAATATCATCCACAAATTGACACATGATTCGAAGGCCGGCGATATCACCCAGCTCATCGCCTAATTGTTTAGATGGCTCAAAGGCTAGTCCTTTTTCTAATGTTTTGTCATATATACTAGCTAAAGGCTTTACACGTCCAGTGACAAATTCAATTGGTGAATTTGCATTGACAATACCAAACTGTGAGCGCATACCCTTTAACTTCACTTTTAATTCATCTACTGCTTGTTTGTAAGGACTTAAAAATATTTCCCATTGTCCCATCGCAAAAACCTCCCGACATTCGGTATCGAACAAAACCAACACCGTCTGTTCGTTTTGTCTTTTTATTCAGCGAGAATTGTCTTAAAGTGCTGCTCCACTGCTTGGACAAATTCTGCTCCATAATTGTAATTTCCTTCAATATTATACACGAGCATTTCTAATTCATCGTAGAAATTTATAAGTTCAATCACTTTTTCACCTAGTTGCAGTTTTGGATTTTGCTTTTTTTGTAAAATATGTACAAGATTCTCCCAACTACTCGGTGGAAAACGCAAGTAATGATAATCTTCTCCTGCATCAAGTAAATAAATAAAAGCAAAGTCATCAGAATCTGCTATTAATTGTGCAGCAGGTTTTAGCTGTAAATTTACTTCATTGTCGTTTAAACTAAAATGAAGCTGATCGTTTTCAAAATTCAATGTTTCAATTGTATAAATTTTACGCACACGTGGTTCCCCTTTTCGTCTTACTCTTCCTCTTATTTTATCATACAGGGTAAATAGTTGCAGTGTGTAAATGTTAAATCAAAAAATTATACTTTATTCAAAATAGCTATGTTGATCAGCAATTTGGATCTGTCCCACAGTTAACTTTCATTTTTTAATTGCCTTGAACAAAACGAGAAAAATAAAAATAGATAGGTGAACAAAATATGACACAACAACTTGAAATTGAATTTAAAAATCTTTTGACGAAGCAACAATACGAGCATTTACTGCAAGAATTTGGCATTCAAGAAAATGCTATTCATCGTCAAATAAATCATTATTTCGACACGCCTTCACACATGATAAAAAAAAGACAAAGTGGGCTACGTATTAGACAAATTGACAATTATTATGAATGTACGTTAAAAGAAAAAAGTGAAGAGCACACACATATAGAAACGACTGATGTATTAACTGCTGAGCAGGCTCAACAAATGTTAGAAGGTCAAGGCTTTTATGCACAGGAAGTAGCAAAAAAGCTAGCTCTCTATCAAATTCCTCTTGATGAACTAGCCGTTTTTGGATCACTGACAACTGATCGTGTTGAAATACCATACAAAGACGGACTTCTAGTTTTAGATCATTCTTTCTATTTGCAGTGTGACGATTATGAGGTAGAATATGAATCAAAAGATGCAACAAAAGGAAATGTGATTTTCGACGAATTTTTGCAGCAATATCATATTGACAAAAAAGATACAGATAAGAAAATCGCACGCTTTATGAAGGCTTTACAAACAGAAAATAATAATATGAATTGCTAAAACAATATCAAAAGAAAGGGTGACCAATTTCTTGGATATCCAATCAATTAAAACATTACTTGAAATTCAAGCATTGCAAACACTTGGAACGACAGAAAACTCTTCTAGCACCGTTACGGACAGCAGTTCCATATTTTCTGATATGATTGGCGAATTGCTTGGCGACGCTACAACCGCTAGTAATGCAAAATTTTCTAGTCTACTTGGATTAAATGGCTCCTCTGCACTTCCAAGTGACTTATCTGAAAATGCACAAGCTTTATTATATAAAGGTTCTAATGCCGTTTTCGTACCTGCCTATTTGCAAGCTGCATTAGCAAGCTCACAATCTAGTACAAAGCTTGATTCCTATGTTTCAGATGATGTTATCGGTTCACAAGCGTATGCTAATTCATTAACAGGAGCGAATAAATATGCTTCAATCATTGAAAAGGCAGCTACAACGTATAATGTACCTGAAAAGCTTATCGCTGCGGTTATCAAACAAGAATCTAACTTTAATCCTTTAGCGCTAAGTCATGCTGGAGCACAAGGTTTGATGCAATTAATGCCAAAAACAGCTCAGTATTTAGGCGTTTCAGATGCTTTTGATCCTGAGCAAAATATTATGGCTGGGGCAAAATATTTACGCCAAATGCTAGATAAATTCGATAATGATCCAACGCTGGCTTTAGCTGCTTATAATGCTGGAGCATCACGTGTTACAAAATATGGTGGTATTCCACCTTTCAAAGAAACACAGAATTATGTCAAAAAAGTGATGAATTACTTCACAGTTTAATAGCATAATCACTGTTATTACGATCTTTTTCAACAAATTTCACCCATGATGGTGAAATTTGTGCTTTTCTAGCAAAAAACAATTCGAAAGAGCGCTTTGTTTGTGTTAACGAAAAGACGTTGATAGAATGAAGGTAGTCACAAGAATTTCACATTTTTCTGATGACAAAGTGTCACTTCTGCCTTGGCGATAGTGTGTTGCGTTCAAACTTTCATCTCATCACCGTCAGAGTTGAGAGTCTTCTAGTGAATGAAGATACAAAAATTGTACTTTATGATATAAAGAATTAAAGGAGCATTTAACTTATGACTCGAAAATACACTGTTCCTTATGAGGAGCTGGGAGCTGAAAAACTGTCAGAACTCATTCATGCGTTCTATAAAAGAGTTGCACAGCATCCTGATCTTATTCCAATCTTTCCTAAAGATTTGACAGAGACAGCCCGCAAACAAATTCAATTTCAAACACAGTATTTAGGTGGTCCGAATCTTTTTACTGAGGAGCATGGACATCCAATGATGCGTGCACGTCATATGAATTTTCAAATTACACCCGATCGTGCTCAAGCATGGCTTGAATGTATGTCCGAAGCAATGGATGAAGTTGGCTTGGAAGGGAAGTTCCGCGAAACTTATTATCAACGTTTAGTTTTAACAGCTCATCACATGATTAATACGCCAAATGACGATGAGGGGGAATTGTTACGTGAATAATATTCAAATGCTACAAGAGCCAACTCCAGTGATTACTACTGCTAATAAGCCTATTGAATTGTATATTTTCGTAGATCCACTTTGTCCTGAAGCTTACAGTATGCAAGCCATTCTTCGTAAATTACAGCTTGAATACCACCATTACTTTACATGGCGCTTTGTCCTTAGCACAGAGCTTTCATCGTTGAATTGTCTCAGTAAGCGTGTAAAGGGATGTGTATCAGGTATTGAACTCGACATCAATCACCCTGTTTTGCCTTCTATCGCTATTAAAGCAGCTGAGTTACAGGGGAAACGTTCTGGTGCACGTTATTTGTCGAAATTACAAGAATATGTATTACTAAGCCATGAGGATGTAAATTCCTATGCTACCCTGTTAAAAATTGCAGAGGATGTTCAATTAGATATGAATGAATTCACTGCGGATTTTGGTTCAAAGGAAGCTGCACGTGCTTTCCAATGCGATTTATATATAAAACGCGAAATGGAAGTAGAAGAAGTGCCGAGTATTGTATTTTTCAATGAATGCATTGAAGATGAGGGTCTTAAAGTTAGCGGTAGCTATTCCTATGAAGTTTATGAACATATTTTACAAGAGATGCTAGACCAACAGCTTGTACGTCAACCATTACCAACAATAGAAGAGTTATTTTCGAAATTTCATACAATCTCAACAAATGAAGTGGCTTTCATCTACTCATTAACAGAGCAAGCAGCCGAACGTGAATTAAAGAAACGTATGCTTCAACAAAAGATTGAACGAATTCAGACAGATCACGCTACACTATGGCGTATTAAATAATGCAATTATACTATTATCTTAAAGAATAGAGACTCGACATTTTTGTTGGGTCTCTATTTTTTAATGATATATTTTTAATACAAATACAAGAAGCGTCTCTATCCTCGACAGATAGAGACGCTTCTTTTTCACAAAGGGGATGGGAGAAATGTTCACGTTCAAACAAAGGGGTGTATGTTTGTTTTGTGATTTATTTCACATGATTTACTTTATCACGGAATAATAAATATAGCAATGATACCGATAGTAGATTCACAAATTTGTCAAATAGAAAGCGATTACAGACAGTATTTTTCCAAGATGTGCACTTTCAAACATTTAGAAATCAAAAAAAATCATTATTCTTTTCTTTTTTATTCATCGACTTATGATAGAAAAAAGGCTGTAGTGATTTTCCTACAGCCTCCTCAATTAATTATTCAACAATAATTTTTCCAACTCATCTAAACGTTCTTCAAATACTTTACACGCATCATCAATTGGTTGTGCCACGTTCATATCAACACCTGCTGCCTTTAATACCTCAATCGGGAAGTCAGAGCAGCCTGCTTTTAAGAAATTATTAATATAACGTTCCACAGCTGGTGCTCCTTCTTCTAAAATTTGTTTACTTAATGCCGTTGCTGCTGATTTACCTGTAGCATATTGATAAACATAATAATTGTAATAAAAATGTGGGATACGTGCCCATTCTAAGCCAATTTCCTCATCTAAAACAATATCCTCACCAAAGTATTGTTTATTTAAATCATAATAAACCTCTGTTAAACGTTCTGCAGTTAAAGATTCACCATTCTTATCCATTTGATGGATTCGGTGTTCAAACTCCGCAAACATTGTCTGTCTGAAAACAGTGCTTCTAAAGCCATCTAACCAATGATTTAATAAATATATTTTTTGTTGCGGATCTTCAATAGTTTTTAGTAAATAATCATTTAACAGCTCTTCATTGCATGTTGAAGCTACTTCAGCTACAAAAATGGAATAATCTCCATAGACAAACGGTTGATTGTTACGCGAATAATAGCTGTGTACACTATGACCAAATTCATGAGCTAGTGTGAAGAGGTTATTCACATTGTCCTGCCAATTCATTAATATATATGGGTTTGTTCCATATGCACCTGATGAATAGGCACCACTGCGCTTCCCTTTGTTTTCCAGAACGTCTACCCAGCGGTTATCAAAACCACTTTGTACAATGCTTTGATATTCCTCACCAAGCGGCGCTAATGCTTTCACTAAAATATCCTTGGCTTCATCATAAGTGACCTTCATCTCAACTTCCTTAACAAGGGGTACAAATAAATCCCACATATGCAGCTCATCTACGCCTAATAGCTTTTTACGTAATGAAATATAACGCTGCATGGCTGGCAAATGTTTATGGATTGTTTCTACTAACTGATCATAAACATTTTCTGGAATGAAGTTATTGGACATTGCTGCCTGGCGAGCAGAATCATAATTTCGAATACGCGCACTGACATTGTGCTTTTTCACATTACCAGTTAATGTAGCCGAAAATGTATTTTTAAAATTGCCATACGTTTCGTACACTGCTTTAAAGGCATTTTCTCGGACAGAACGATCTTTACTTTCTAAAAACTTAATATAATTTCCATGTGTAAGCTGAACTTCTTCTCCCTCTTCGTTTTTCACTTTAGGGAAAACTAAATCAGCATTGTTTAACATGCCAAATGTATTTGAAGCTGTACCTGTTACCTCAGACATTTGTGCCAGTAATGCTTCTTGTTCTGCTGGCAAAATATGAGGACGAGCCATCGTTATTTCTTTTAAGGATTGTTTATATAGTTGTAGGTCTTTATTTTCCGCTAAATATTGTTCTATTGTCTCTTCGCTTAATGATAAAATCTCTGGTGTTAAAAACGACAGGGCAGCTGAGATGCTAGTCGCTAATGTTTGAATACGACTATTCATATCCTGATAGACGCTGTTCGTTGTGTCTTGGTCGTAACGCATATGGGCATATGTGTAAAGCTTCATTGCACGTTCATAAATATGGTCGTGAAAAGTTAGAACTGCTAATAAAGCGTCTGCTCCATTTTTTAAAGTACCTGCATAGCTAGGTGCCTTCTTGGCAATTTCTGCGACTTCCTTATACTCTTCTTCCCATAGAGCATCAGTTGCAAATATGTCTTCCAAGCGCCAAGTCAGCTCTTCTGGAACTTCATTTCTTACTAAAACTTTGTTACTAGCCATGTGTGCCAGCCCCCTTATTATGTGAGTTTTTCCTATACTCTCATATTTTCTCAGTATATTGTGGCAATTGCAAATAAATGTGCATACACATGCTCACATATATCTGGAGGAAAATAGTTTTGAGAATTTTTTGCAAGTATGGCACCGTAATTTTGAATGGCCTCTACTGCTCGATCTGTAACATCAATATTTTGTTCCCTTAAAAATAACCGAATCTCGCTCGTATTTAGTTCATGAGGTAATTGCTGAATACCTCGGCAAAAATGGTGCAAAATGGTTTGCCACTCGATAGAGAACATTGGTATTGCCTCACTAGCTTTTACAGGTATACCTACGTACTCAGGCATAGTAGTAAGAGTAAAACCTAATTCATAGCAGCTTCGTAGAAATGCATCCTGTACACCCTTATAATTATGTAACAGCCGCTGATAAACGTATTGCCGACAGTATCTTTTATAAAGCTGCCAATATAGCTGGAATTCTTCTACTGTTATCACTACTGGCTCATAAAATGGAAAATGTTGCTTGTTTATTGACATATCTTGAACTTTGCCTATAAAAGTATGCCCATGAACATGCAAAAGATTCGTCCAATAAATAAATCTAGCGGTCTTTGCATCATAGGTCATTAAATAGGGCTGGCCCAACACTGTATACGCAATGACTTTTTGCAAAATAGGAGAAATGAAAAGCTTTTGAATACCTTGTAAGGTTGAATTTTTTAGAGGTGTCTGGAAAAGCCATAATACTTGGATATCATTATTCTTATATCCAGCTGTACGTAATAACCACTTTTCATGCGAGATTGTACTGCATTGAAATTCGATAGCAACTTGCCTTTGGTCACTCATTACAAGTATGTCTGGCCTCTGCGAAAACTTTTTTAAATAAGGCTCTAGCATTACTATATGCCCTATCTTTTTTAGCCATTCGAATATTTGCATTTTTCCTTGCAAGTGAAGTTGTGACTCTCTCTCTGAAAATAACTTAGCACAGTTATTTTTTGATTGATGAGCAAAGTGAGGGATATTATATTTACCAATTTTTAAGAGAACGGGTTGCTGACATTGTGGACAATAAAATTTCATATGTTGCCTATATCTTTGTAAGTCCTCCCTCGTATATTGATATGGGAGAAAAAGCTGACGCTCCTCATTATAGGCAATTAACATACAATCGTCTCCTTTTTGCCTAATTGTATGGGAGTACTTTACTAGCAGCAACTTTTTAACGGCTTTTTCTTGAAATTTAAAATTTGCCTTAAAAAAAGACTGTAAACAAACTTGATAAACATCAAGAGGTTTACAGCCTAAAAGCTAAATTATTTATTTAATGAAAGTATTTGCGTACTGTTTCAAAGCAATTAAACTCCATAATTTTTTCACCGTATTCCTCTAAGCGATGAATTGTGAAATTTGATGGACTTAAAAATTCTTTGATAACAGCATTTCTGTCGTGACGATTTAACTCTTCGTCTGCGTTTGTAAAATCAACTACTAAATAGTACCAACCTTCATATTTGAATAATGAGGAATCCACTAATTCGTCTGTCATACGTTTCGCTACAGGGATTAACTCATCAATGTCTTTAAATTTATAAACATAAATATCTGTATCGGTAAATAATTCTGACTCATCTATGTCACCAAATTGAGTTAGCTGGCTAAGAAGATCCTCTCCAACTTCGTCAAAAGGGGCATACATATCTTTTTGTTCATCAAAATGCGAATGACCATCTAATGTTTCACCGTCTTTTAATATGTGTGCACGTGTGACAATGATTTCCAAGCCTACTTCAGACGCATTGATATGAATCCAAATCGGACCTTCTACATCAAAATAATCATCCGTGTTTACTTCATCAATCATATCCCAAAAAAGTTGTTCACCCTTTGCTCGATTGTACCAAATTTCTTCACGACTATAGCCGCGATCCTCTATATCATTGTACGTAATAAAGAGCTTGAGTGTATTTTCATTTACACGCTCGATGTCCACTAGACCTCATCTCCCTTCACTGTCATTTGTCGAAAAACAGTTTTGTTTCATTAGTATGCTTTTATTCATCTTTTTTAACCTTCATACTCCATTTGTTTTTCAACCTTTGACTACACTACAGTAAAACCGTCGAGCAACCGATGAATGATAAATTTTTATTTCACAGTTGTCTCTAATTCTATTGTATGCTGTTCCGTCATAAAATGAAAAGGATATACACCGTTTCACAGAAGATATTTGAATTATTGAAATTGTAGTAAACTATTTATCTTAAATCAAGTTTAACATACTTTAACGGAAATATATGACTTTTCCCTATTAATTATTATACTTTATATAGAGGATTTTACATAAGTAAAACACAAAAAAATAGATGTCACAATATGATTTGTAACATCTACTATTTATTCTATGCAGTAATGGAGAAAATTAGTTCACCATGCGCTGTGCTTCTTGTAGTTGATAAGCACGAACCTTACGAGGTAAGAAACGTCGAATTTCATCCTCATTATATCCAACCTGTAAACGCTTTTCGTCTAAAATAATGGGACGACGTAATAACCCTGGATGTTCTTGAATTAATTCATATAAACGTTGCAATGGTAAGCTTTCAACATCAACATTTAATTTTTGGAAAATTTTAGATCTCGTTGAAATAATTTCATCTGTACCATCCTCTGTCATCCGTAAAATTTTTTTAATTTCACTAATGCTTAACGGTTCAGAAAATATATTCCGTTCTGTATATGGAATTTCATGCTCCTCTAACCATGCTTTCGCTTTTCGGCAAGACGTACAACTTGGTGAAGTAAATAAAGTTACGATCATACTGACACATCCTTCCTTTTATTCGTTATCTATAAACCAGTGTGTTAAATTAGAATTAATGTAATGTAAAACTACATAACCATTATACAGTACTCTAGGGTGTTTGAATATAGTTCCAATAAAAAAAGACAAACCTTATCTCATCGAAATATTCTGTCTATTTACAGCTTTCACTATAAGAACTTCTTTGCATGTCTAAGGAACTACTATTAATATTCCCATTTACAAAGCATTTTAAACCTTCAATTTTTCTTTGTTATTGTTCTCATTTATAATTATTAAACGAGAATAATGTCAATTCAGTGTGTACAAATTAGACGTTTATTGCATAATTTTGGTTGCATTTTCTAATAAAAAACATAGCTTAGTAAGCATATTATTTTTTTCTGCAAAAAAACACCGCCAAAAGTCTGACTTTACATACTTGCAATTCACTAAGTCTTTATAATATAATTTTTTGCAATACATCAAATAAGTCTTTGGTAATTCCCTTGTAGGTAAGAGACTGTTTTTGAATGAATTAAAAACTTTGACGAAGAGTAGTACATATGCATTTTACACGTTTAGAGAGTCTGTGGTTGCTGTAAACAGATCGTGTAAGCATCTGGAATGGACTTCTGAGTTAGCTTTGTGAACGACTAAGTGTGTCTAATAGCAATGCTCGTCCCTTCACGTTACGGAGTAGAGTGGCCTTTATTTGGCAAGCTGGGTGGTACCGCGGATTCAAACATCATTCGTCCCTTCATTAGTAAACTAATGAGGACGCATGATGTTTTTTTATTGAATAATAAACAGCAGCCTCAGCTAGGTAATTATGTAATAGACATTCACTCTGAGGTAATGAATTCAAGGAGGAAACGACATGACAACTATTTTTTCTGGCGTACAGCCAACGGGTATTGTAACTTTAGGGAACTATTTAGGTGCATTCAAGCAATTTCCTGCATTACAGGATGAAGGTAATGCCATCTACTGTATCGTTGATCAACATGCCATAACAGTGGCACAGGACCCTCAAGAATTACGTAAAAATATTCGTAATCTTGCTGCTACGTATATCGCTACTGGCATTGATCCTAAAAAGTCTACGTTATTTATTCAATCAGAGGTACCGGCTCATGCGCAGGCAGGCTGGATGCTGCAATGTGTCGCATCAATTGGAGAGCTTGAACGTATGACCCAGTTCAAGGACAAATCTCAAGGTAAGGAAAGTGTATCAGCAGCTCTTTTAACATACCCACCATTAATGGCGGCTGACATACTTCTGTATAACACAAATATTGTACCTGTAGGCGATGATCAAAAGCAGCATATCGAGCTAACTCGTGATCTTGCAGAGCGCTTTAACAAACGTTATGGTGAAGTTTTAACGATTCCTGAAATCCAATTACCAAAGGCAGGAGCCCGCATTAAATCGTTGCAGGAGCCTACAAAAAAAATGAGTAAGTCTGATCCAAATACAAAAGCAACCATCAAGCTTTTAGATTCAGCGAAAGATATTGAGAAGAAAATTAAATCGGCAGTCACTGACTCTGATGGTATTGTGGCATTTGACGTAGAAAATAAACCTGGTGTTTCTAACCTACTAACAATCGAATCGGCTATTTCAGGTGTTTCTATTGAGGATCTTGTGCAAAAATATGAAGGTGTCGGCTATGGTGGATTCAAACAAGGTGTTGCCACAGCAGTTATTGATCACCTGACACCAATCCAAGATAAGTTCTATCATTTGGTAGAATCCTCCGAATTAGATATTATTTTAGATGAAGGTGCTGAAAAGGCAAATGCTATTGCAAGCGCTACATTAAAACGCATGGAAGAAGCAATGGGTCTAGGCCGTACACGTAGATAAAGAGCTAGATCTAATGCTTGACCAATTTTAGGGTATACTAAAGTTCACACTTTATCTTCTTGGCTAGAAGATTTCTCAAAACGGAGACCCAAGACAATAGCTCCTAGCACAATAGCTGATCCAAGGGCTATATAAAATTCTGTTGTATGCATCATAAATTTAAAGACAACGATCCAGGAATATCCTAGTGTTCGATAATTTAAATACAATATAAGATTCCCTACGGAGAGAATTATTAAGCCATAGCTCATTAAAAATAAGAAGAGACGGAACATGGTCACAGCATCCTTTCAATTTATTTCTCATTAATCATCTATTCGAAAAAAGATAAAAAAAGACGTCAGCCTTGTAAATTAGGCTGACGTTTTTTAAAATTTATTAATTATCCCTCGTATTTTTTTAATAGAAGACTAGCATTATGTCCACCAAACCCTAGTGAGTTACTCATCGCATAGACAATGTCTGCTTCTCGGGCTTCATTTGGAACATAATCTAAATCACATTCTGGATCTGGCTCATATAAATTAATTGTTGGAGGTAAAATACCTTCTTTCAGTGCTAACGCTGTAAAAATAGCTTCAATACCACCAGCGGCACCTAATAAGTGACCTGTCATCGATTTTGTGGAGCTCATTGCTAATTGATAGGCATGTTCACCAAAGGCTTTTTTTACTGCCTGTGTTTCAAATAAATCATTATAAGGTGTGCTTGTTCCATGTGCATTAATGTAGTCAACCTGTGAAGGTTCCACGCCTCCATCCGCTAATGCTTGTAGCATTGCACGTGCAGCACCTTCTCCTTCTGGTGCAGGAGCAGTAATATGATGAGCATCTCCTGTTGCACCGTAGCCAAGTACTTCTGCATAGATTTTTGCACCACGGGCTTTGGCATGCTCATATTCCTCTAGAATAACAATGCCTGCACCCTCACCAATAATAAAACCATCGCGGTTTTTATCGAATGGACGGCAAGCTGCTTCTGGATCTGTATTTAAAGATAGCGCTGTATTGGCACAGAAGCCTGCAACAGACATTGTCACGATTGGTGATTCTGCTCCACCCGAAATCATTACATCTGCGTCACCACGTTCAATTACTTTAAATGCATCACCAATTGAATTTGTACCTGAAGCACATGCAGTCACAGAACAAGAGTTAATGCCCTTTGCACCAAGATAAATAGACACCTGACCTGAAGCCATATCTGGAATCATCATTGGAATAAAGAATGGGCTTACACGTCTTGCACCACGCTCTTGGAACGTTAAAAATTGTTGTTCATATGTCTCCATACCACCGATACCAGAGCCTATCCAAACACCCGCACGAGGTGCTAGCTCCTCATCGATTGTTAATTGTGCATCTTCCATTGCCATGATAGACGCTGCAAGGGCATAATGTGTAAAGCGGTCCATTTTACGAGCTTCTTTACGATCAACATATTTTTCAATATCAAAATCTTTCACTTCAGCGGCAATTTTTGCTGCGAATAAATCTTTATTTAAACGTGTTAATTCGCCAATTCCTGATTTCCCAGCTTTAATATTAGCCCATGTTTCTTCGATGCTATTTCCTAGTGGTGTAACTGCGCCAATTCCTGTAATTACTACTCGTCGTTTACTCATTGTCTTACTCCCCTCAAGCATTTTTCGTTATTATTTTCCCCATCGCAATGCAACAGCGCCCCATGTTAAACCGCCGCCAAATCCAACAAGTACTAATAAATCATCATCTTTAATCTTACCTGCTTCAAGCTCTTCTACCAAGGAAATCCCAATGGATGCTGCTGAAGTATTACCATATTTATGAATGGTTTTTGACATTTTCTCAGCCGGTAGCTCCAGTCGCTCACGAGCAGACTCCATAATTCGAATATTTGCCTGATGCGGCACTAAGAAGTCTACATCTTCTTTTGTTAAGCCCGCTTTATCAAGAACATTAACAGCAGACTCACCCATCTGGCGCACAGCAAATTTAAACACTTCTCGACCATTCATGGCAATTGTATCTTGCTGTGTTAAATACAGATTTTTCCCTCCTGTACCATCTGCACCAAGCTCAAACGATAGTATGCCTCTGCCTTCCGATACTGGTCCAACTATCGCTGCACTTGCTCCATCACCGAATAACACAGCTGTATTACGATCATTCCAGTCAATTACCTTTGATAGCTTTTCAACACCTACTACTAAGACATATTTATAAGCATTTGACTCTACAAAATGCTTTGCTGTCACTACACTATATATAAATCCTGCACAAGCTGCAGCCTGGTCCATCGCTGCTGCATTCACTGCACCAATTTGCTCCTGAACCATACATGCTACACTTGGAAATGTTTGGTCTTGTGTTACTGTTGCTACTAGGATTAAACCGATTTCTTCAGGTGTAATACCGGCATTTGCAATAGCCTCTTTTGCAGCAGCAACTGCTAAATCTGAAGTTTCCTGATTGTCTGCGGCAAAATGACGCTCTTCGATCCCTGTACGAGTTCGAATCCATTCATCTGAGGTATCCATAATTTTTTCTAAATCAAAATTTGTCATTACCTTCTCTGGAACATATTTACCTATTCCTATAATACCAGCGTTCATTTAGCAACCCCTCTGCTTTCTTACTATCAATTATTAGTAACTGGTCATAATTATAACTCATAATGAAGGAAGGGTGCAAGATGAATTAAAATTAATGTCCATTTCCCCTATGTCTTTGAAGGTTCTGGAAGGTAGTTTGAATGGATTGATGTGGTTAGCACTTAATTGAACGGCTTGTCCTTTCTATGGAGCGCAGTGAGCTCTTTTCTGAGCGTTTAATCCTTATTTTTGATTGTGTTTCTCTCATTGAGTGGTTCATCTATATTTTTGAGCTAAGTGACCTCTGTATTGAGCACTTTCCCACATTAAAGAGGATAAGAAGGCTTTTAATAAGCAACCCTTTCATTATTTGAACACAATGAATAACTACTACTAAAAATTTCCAAATAATTGTTGTGACAATTTCGCCATGTTTCACAGAAAAGATTCTTTTTTTTTCGATTTATGTTATGATATGATAATGAATATGTAGTAAAACTTTATGATATAAAAAGTTCGGTTGAGGTGAAATTAATGCAATATATCGTAACATTCATATGGTCATTCCTACTAGTATCAATGTTAAACTACGTAGTAAGCTCTGTACTTGGTGCACCATTTGATTTTAAAACAGGTGCAATCCTTTCAGTTGTATTCTCTATCTTAGTTTTCATTATTGGTGCAATTTTGCCAAACGATCCAGTACCAGAAGCAGCAGACCATCATTAATTTAACAAGAAAAAACCTGTTTCATTTTATGTGAAACAGGTTTTTTCTTGTTTATTTTTCAACGGCACATTGTCCATCGTGCATTCTAATATGCAATGTTTCTCCTGGTAATACCTCACCACGTAGTAATTCCTTCGCTACGGCTGTTTCTATATAACGTTGAACGAAGCGTTTTAATGGTCTTGCACCGAATTGCGCATCTGCCCCCTGTTGGACAACCCAGTCAATTACTTCTTCATCCACCTGTAAAGTAATTTCCTGCTCTGCCACTCGTTTGACAAGCTGTTCAACATATTTCCAAGCAATGGCAGTAAAATGTTCATCTGAAAGTGCGTGGAACATAATGATATCATCCATACGATTTAACAGCTCTGGTTTAAAGTGCTGACGCAATGCGGCCATCACTAAATCTTCAACTGCTGCATCTTCTTGTGCCTCCATTAAATAGCTTGAGCCAATATTAGAAGTTAAAATCACTACAGTGTTTGTAAAGTTAACCATACGACCTTGGCTATCTGTAATGCGACCATCATCTAAAATTTGCAATAAAATATTTGCTACATCTGGGTGTGCTTTTTCAATTTCATCTAGTAGGACAACGGAATACGGGTTACGGCGAACAGCCTCCGTTAATTGTCCTCCCTCCTCATAGCCAACATAGCCTGGAGGTGCACCTACAAGTCGAGATACGCTATGTTTCTCCATATATTCACTCATATCAATACGAATAAAATGATCCTCTGAATCAAACAACTGTGCCGCTAATGCCTTGGCAAGCTCGGTTTTACCAACACCTGTTGGTCCAAGGAATAAAAAGCTGCCAATTGGACGATGTGGGTCCTTAATACCTGCTCTAGCACGCCATACCGCTTCTGTGACAAGCTGAACAGCATTATCTTGTCCAACGACACGCTCATGCAATGTATCTTTTAAGCGCAATAACTTTTCACGCTCACCCTCCACTAATTTCGTTACTGGTATACCTGTCCAGCGAGAAACAATAGATGCAATTTCATCAGCCGTTACTTCTTCACGTAAGATGCGTGATTCTGTACCACTCTCTAACTGTTTCTCCATTTCTTGAATTTCTTTTTCTAGAGTAGGTATTTTCCCATGACGTAATTCGGCAGCTTTGTTTAAATCATATTTGCTTTCCGCCTCATCTAAATCACGGCGATATTTGTCTAATTTTTCTCGTTTCTTTTGAATACCATGTAATGCTTCTTTTTCTGCTTCCCATTGTTTGCGCATGCCATCCGATGATTCCTTGAGCTTTGTTACCTCCCCTCGCAGCTGCTCTAAACGTTTTTTACTTGCCTCGTCTTTTTCTTTGCGCAGCGCTTGCTCCTCAATTTCTAGCTGCATAATACGACGAGTCACTGCATCCAATTCCTGAGGCATAGAATCTATTTCAGTTCGAATCATGGCACATGCTTCATCAATTAAATCAATGGCTTTATCAGGTAGGAAACGCTCTGTAATATAACGATTTGAAAGCTCCGCCGCTGCTACAATAGCACGGTCATGGATACGTACCGCATGATGCAGCTCAAAGCGCTCCTTAAGACCACGTAAAATGGAAACTGTATCTTCTATCGAAGGCTCACGCACAAGCACTTGTTGGAAGCGTCGCTCTAAAGCTGGATCTTTTTCAATATACATTCGATATTCGTCTAATGTTGTAGCACCGATACAATGAAGCTCACCTCGTGCAAGCATTGGTTTCAGCATATTTCCAGCATCCATTGCCCCATCTGTTTTCCCAGCACCTACAATGGTATGAATTTCATCAATAAATAAAATAATTCGTCCTTCAGATTCCTTTACTTCCTTCAAAACGCCCTTTAAGCGCTCCTCAAATTGCCCTCTATAACTTGCTCCAGCAATAAGAGCACTCATATCAAGCTCATATAACACGCATTCTTTTAACCCCTCAGGTACATCACCTTTTACAATTCGTTGTGCTAAACCCTCAACAATAGCTGTCTTCCCAACGCCAGGTTCACCAATTAATACAGGATTATTTTTTGTTTTACGCGTTAAAATACGAATAACATTGCGAATTTCCTCATCACGACCAATAACTGGGTCCATTTTGCCGTTTTTAACTTCTTCAATTAAATTTCGTCCAAATTGCTCTAAAGGCTTTTTGTTATCTGTTTGTTGAAACTGCATATTTAGCTCTCCTTTTCAATAATGTTCAGCATAATTTCTATACCCATTCTTTTAACTATAAAAATGTTTGACCTTTTTTGACTAACTTTATTTTACATGAATCGATAAAACATGGCAAAGAAAAAGCGCTAAAAATTTACACTTAAAAATGGAAATTTACGTTATAATAATAGTATGTTTCTTAGTTTTTGTATCGAAATTCACCATTCTTTTGTGATAATAGCCAATTATTACAAAAAGAAAGCGATGTGTTGAAGATATGGTATTAATGGATAATATGCATGAGAAAATTCATGAGCTTTTCCAAAAGCACGGAGTATTTATCAAAGTGAATAAAGGGAATAAAATTTTTTTAGAGGGTGAACGTGCGAAGGAAATCTACTATATTAAAACAGGAGTTGTGTCAATTAGCCAAGAAACGGAGAGTGGTAAGGAATTAACCATTCGGATTTGTGGCCCTGACAGTATTATTGGAGAGGGTTCATTATTTTGTAATCTATCCTATAATTCTATGACTGCAAAGGTTTTAGAGCATTCTACGCTATATGTTTTAAGCCGTCAATCGTTAGAGCTCTTATTAGTAGAACAACCTGCTTTTATGGTGGAATATATGAAGTGGCTGCAGGCAGAAAATTTGAAACATCAAAGTCGTTTACGCGATTTAGTGTTAAATGGTAAAAAAGGCGCTTTATTTTCAACCTTAATTCGACTTTCGAATACCTACGGCAAACCCTTAGAAAATGATACAATTATTATCGATTGCCCTTTAACCAATACTGAAATTGCAAATTTGTGTGGAACGAGCCGAGAAATGATTAATCGCATGCTCAATGATTTAAAAAAGCATAATATTCTATCTTTTGATAAAGGCTATATTACCATACACGATTTACAATTTTTGAAGGATGAAATTGCCTGTGAGAATTGTCCATTGCAAATATGCCGTATCGATTAATTCGTTACATGTTAAATCCCCGCTTACCGTTATAAGCGGGGATTTATTTATCTTCATTCAGCAAATGTTTTCAGTAGCGAAAGCGAAGCGACTGCTACAAATGTTTTCTGTAGCGAAAACATAGCGGCAGATACAATTACGCCAAGGCGAAATTGATATTATCGAACACCTAAAGCCATTTTGGCATAGCGTGACATTTTATCTTTTGACCAGGGTGGGTTCCATACAATATTGACATTCGTGGATTTTACTTCTGGAAGTTCACCTAAAGCTGTATTTACTTGGTCCACAATAACTGGTCCAAGCGGGCACCCCATAGAAGTTAATGTCATTGTAACAGTTGCAGCACCCTCATCATCTAATTCTACATCATATACTAAACCTAAGTTTACAATATCAATACCAAGCTCAGGGTCAATTACATTCTCTAGTGCACCTAACATGCTATCTTTCATATCTTGATCCATTTCATTTCTCCTTTCACCATAGTGTTAACTTTATCATAGCAGATGCATCTTATTATGCCAAATGCTGCGCAAGCCATTCAGTTGCTGCTAACATGCCCTCTCGCGACACAGCATGCCCTGCCTTTTTATCTGCAATAAATTTTAGATCTTCAGGGTTTGCCTCATAGTATTTGCGCAAAGATAAATAAAAATCATACGTTTCTTTAAAAGGGACTGTTTTATCCAATTCTCCATGCCAAAATAGCACTGGACGATGTGCAAATTTTTCTGGTGTTCGTGTGACATCATAAGTGGCAAGAAGCTCATTAGCCTGCTGTATTTCTTCCTCTGACATTGGCCATTGCACCCCGCTATTAGCAAACTGCTGTAACTGGTATTCACCTAATTTTACAAAGCCTGGAGCTCCCATACATACTGCCGCAGTTTGTATCCACCCATAGCGTTTTAAGCAGCCAGAAGTGACAATCCCCCCCATTGACGTACCAGCAATACCAATTTTATCATGTACTAATAAATGTTTATCCTTTAATCCATTATATAATTGTTCAATCTCATGAATAGAATTTAGAACAATATCCCAAAAATGGTTGTTCATTTGTATCTCATTTAGACCCTCGCTACGATCACCATGGAATTTAGCATCCGGTAATAGGACACGCACCCCTTTTTTTACTAATTGATATGCATAATGTAAGTTATGTTCTTTCGCACTCATAAAGCCATGTAAGAAAATTACGACAGGGGTTTCTTCATTCATATGTTCATTATGTATATGCAATAATGGAATATTTCCCCACATTTCTTTTTCTACAATCATTTTTGTCACTCCCAACTTTTGTCTCTTCTTTATGTTAGCAAACTTTTTTCACTGTGACAAAATTTTGACGAATGGATAACAAAGAGATACTATTCAAACTATAGGAAAGGGGCAACGAGCTATGAAACCTCATTTAATCGTTTTAGATTTAGACGGTACTTTATTAACTGATCAACAGCAAATTTCAGCAAAAACGAAAAAAACATTATTGCAGGCAAAGGAACAGGGTCACCAGGTTATGATTGCTACTGGCCGACCATATCGAGCAAGTGATATCTACTATCATGAGCTTGGCCTGACAACACCTATCGTAAATTTTAATGGTGCTTACGTCCATCATCCAAAAAATGCTGCATGGCAGACTGTGCATACGCCAATCGATTTAGGGGTTGTACATGATGTCGTTGATTCGATCAATACCTATGAATACGAAAATATTATTGCTGAAGTAAAGGATGATATTTATGTGCATACAGAGGATGAACGGATATTAAATATATTTAATATGGGGAATCCAAAAATTACGCTTGGTGATCTCTATATCCACTTATTAGAAAATCCAACAAGCCTTCTGATTCAAGCAAATGAAGTAAACTCGATGATTATCCGTGATCATTTGCAGGCTGTACATGCAGAGGTTATTGAGCATCGTCGCTGGGGTGCGCCACTTCATATTATTGAGATTGTTCGACGCGGCTTAAATAAAGCAGTAGGAATTGCACACGTCGCAAAGGATTTAGGAATACCACGCGATCGGATTATCGCATTCGGTGATGAAGATAATGATCTAGAAATGATTGAGTATGCTGGGCTTGGTGTAGCAATGGGTAATGGGATTGCGACTTTAAAAAATATTGCCAATGAAATTACAACATCCAATAATGATGACGGTATTGCTAAAATACTCATTGAACGCTTAAAATTATCATAGTTAGTAAGTTTTAAATTTTTTTCAGGGAATTTTTCACACAAACATGTACTGTATAGACCTCAATGTTAGTCTATTTATTAAAATACTAGGGTAACTCAAATTAAAGTGAAAAATTGAATGTAGGGGGACAAAATGATGAAAATATTTACTGATAGCGGATGTGATCTGCCAAAGTCTTACTACGAAGAGAATGATATCGTTCTTTTGCCATTACGAGTGCATTTGAACAACAATGAATATGATGATGTCGTGTCAATTGATTCAAAGGAGATTTACAATGCTATTCGTCAAGGCGCCCGCCCAAAAACATCACAAGTATCACCAGAGCTTTTTCTTAAGCACTTTGAAAGTCTAGCAAAAAATGAGGAGGCAGGAATTTATATCGCCTTTTCATCAGAATTATCTGGCACCTATAGTACTGCTGTCATGATTCGCAATCAAGTACAAGAGCAATATCCATCACTTAAATTGGCGATCATTGACTCTAAATGTGCTTCATTAGGTCATGGGCTAGTAGTCGAAGAAGCGGTTCGTCTTCGAAACTTAGGAGCTTCATTAGAGGATACCGAAGCTAGAATTACTGCCCTAGCCCCTCAAATGGAGCACCTTTTTACAGTAGAGGATTTAGATTATCTTGCCAAAGGTGGGCGTGTATCCAAGGCAAGTGCGTTTTTAGGTGGGCTTCTTAGTATTAAGCCAATTTTAAATGTAGAAGATGGCAAGCTTGTACCCATTGAAAAAACGCGCGGACGCAAAAAAGCAATTGCTCGCATGTTAGAATTAATGCAAGAGCGCGGTGAAAATTTCTCTGAGAAAGTTGTTGGTATCAGCCATAGTGATGATGAAGCTTTTGCAAGCGACGTAAAAGCCGCCATCCAAGAAAGATTTTCTCCTAAAGACATACAAATAACAATGATTGGTTCAGCTATCGGCTCACACGTAGGACCAGGTACAATTGCCATCTTCTTTACGAATAAAAGCTATCATGCTTAAGACAAAAACCCCTTTACACAGACAAACTGTGTAGAGGGGTTTACAATTTTTTATTGAACTTCCTGCTCCTGACGTCGTACTTTACCACGTTTAATAATTACAAAGACAAACCCTATAAATATTACCCACACTAATCCAAGTGCTATCATATAAGGTATATTGAATCCTTCATCATTTTTAACCTGATAAATCTCCACCATTTCACGATCTAAAATAACTGGATAAACATCCTTTTCATTAATACGGACTTTCTCTTCATGTAAAATACCATTTAGCATTTTACCTTCGCCTAGCTGGGCTGGTGTTAAATCCACACGCTGTGTTTTACCCGTATTGTTGACCATAATGACCCACTTCTCTTCATCAGATGTACGTGTAAACACTAGTAAACCATTTTCATTAGTGATGATTTCAAAATCACCTTTACGTAATGTAGCTGATTTATTGCGTAATGATTGGACATTTTTAATATAATCGATGAGTTCTTCATCTGTTTTAAAATTGAAGATTTGATGTGTATCTGGCTTCGCTTCACCGTTCATTGCAATTTCTGTACCATATTGCACAACTGGAATCCCTGGTAGCATAAATAAAGCACCCATTGCCATTTTTAAGCGAGTCGGTGGGAACATATTTTCATTTGCAGAATCGAATGTAAAACGGTGCGTTTCTAACGAATCCACCATAATTTGTGTGGGTTTCTCACCTGTAATAGGCTCCATTAGTTTGGACGAATCCATATCAACATTTTTAAAAATATTACGGTAAATATCTGCAGTTGATGGTGAAAAGCTTGCATCAAAATTGGCATCACTTGCTTCATTTGAAATGACATAGAGAGACTTTTTCGCATCTTTTAATGCAGCTATTACATCATTGATAAATGCTGTATCAGCTTCTGCAATATTTGTTAGACGGATTCCGCCAATATCATATGTAGAGACAAAGTCTGTTGCTGATTTAATAAGCGCGTCCTGCACCTCTTTGTTCGTTAAGTCCCACTGTACTTGACCATTATTTGTAGAAGCAATCCAATCTTGTTTCGCAGAATCTTTTGCCCATTCATGATTTGGACTTACATTATTGAGTGGAAAATCAACCATGATAGCCATATTTTTTGCTTTATAGGCCTCTATAACACTTTGAAATTCTTCTGATATCCCAAAATGACGCTCGATTGTCGAATAGCTTGTTGGCATTGATCCATCATATTTCTCTGTAGAAAAAATAGGACCAATAGAAACAATCGTATAGCCCATTTCGCCAATGAAATTCAGCTTATCTTGTAGACCTGTAAAATCACCACCTGCAAACTTTGAAGGGTCTTGCGTATTTGTATCAAAATCGTTAGTGCTCGAACTATTAAAGAAACGGTCAACGAGTAAATCATAGATGCTTTCTTCTGCAATCGTTCTTGTCGACACTTCATCAGCATGTGCTATTGGTGCTGCACTTATTAATGAAGTTGCTAGTAAAAGCGTTGCAGCTGTTGCACTTATCCACTTCTTGAATTTCACTTTCATTCCCTCTCTTTCAAACCAATCCATCGTCATTTTACCAAATAAAACAGTCACGTCGCTATCATTTCAAAATATTTTCCGAAAATGCAAAATGAATTACGGCAAAAAGGTGTCAACTTTTCCTTTTGATGCCCGTTATTGGGGAAGCTGAGCAGTTCTACAGTCTACCCGAGCGGTTCTTCGGTAAACCTGAGCAGTGTCTCGCTCTACCCGAGCAATTCTTCGGTAAACCTGAGCAGTTCGCCACTCTACCTGAGCGGTTCTTCGATATACCTGAGCAATTCTACACTCTACCCGAGCAGCCAAGAAGCTCTATAACCATTCTACAAAAAATAAAAGCCGGGAAGCGAAAACTTCACGACTTTTACAAGGATTATGCTAAGAAATCTTGACCCATTGGCAGCTTAAAGCCTAGGAACAATGTGATGAATAGGAATATAGCAAATAAGATCCAGAACATAACTGTTGATTTATTTTTCTTTTGGCGAACTAATACCATTTCCATCATACCAATTACTAAAATACCACCAAGGAATTTAAAGCCATAAAGCATACCCATGCCAAAACTTCTTCCCTCATTAAATAGTATGAGTCCAGTAATGATAATTAAAATGTAGAATAAACGTAATGTCATATGTAAGCCCTTTGACTTATTGCCCATAAATGAAGCAATTAAAAAAATGACAATAGCAACCACCCAAGTTGTAATATGCAAATCTGTTCTTATTAAAAAACTCATTTTCTTTCACCTCATATTCTTTTTTCTATCAAATTCTATCCTATCATGTGATGGAAAGGGTTTCAAACATTACAATAGTGTTCACATAATATACTTAAAAATCCGCGGAGCAAAAACTCACGCGGATTCGAATAAATTATTCAAAATGATTTACTAATGTACCAATGCCTTGAATCGATACTTTTACAGTATCTCCTGCCTTTAAAAATTGTGGCGGATTCATGCCTTTACCAACACCAGCTGGCGTACCTGTTAAAATAACATCACCTGGCTCTAATGTTACATGTTGAGATAAAATGGATACGAGCGCTTCTACAGAGAACATCATATCCTTTGTTGAGCCATTTTGACGCACTTCATCATTCACTTTTGTGACAACTGTTAAATCTTGTGGATTTGGAATCTCATCTTTCGTCACAAGGTATGGTCCAAGTGGGCAAGTTCCATCTAAGCTTTTTCCTAAGAAAAATTGCTTATGTTTTTCTTGTAAATCACGAGCTGTAATATCGTTAGCAATTGTGTAGCCAAATACATAATCATATGCTAAGTTTTTCGGTATATTTTTACCACGTTTACCAATAACAATAGCAAGCTCACCTTCATAATCTAGTTTCGAAGAAAGATCTGCGTGAATCGAAATTGTTTGACCATCAGCCGCAATTGCCGTTGGAGATTTTGTAAATATCATTAAATCTGTTGGTGCTGCCTCTGCACCCATTTCTTTTGCATGCTCATCATAGTTTTTACCAACACACATAATATTTTTTGGTGTACGTGGAATTGGTGATAACCATTCTATCACTGTAAATTCACGTTTAAAGCTTTCTGCACGGTCTGATTTTTCAGCCGCTTCTACTAATTTACGAATCTGTTCAACGAAATCAAAGCCTAAAGCAATGCCATCCACAATCGAACTGGAAAAAGAAGGGAGAACTTGAAGTTCATTTTGAATAGCGAGCACATCCCATACCGCTTCTTCTTTTTTTACTTTCGGTCCAAAACTAACATGTCCACCTAATTTAAACGATAAAATTTTCATGATTTAAAGAGCTCCTTCTTTTTTCTACATAATACAACAATATGATAGAAATTGCCTTACTTTTGCGATAACAATTTTTATTGTTGTTAATTCTTCATACTTTATGCTATCGAAGCAGAAAATACTTAACCTTCATTCAATTTTATTTTATATGTTAATTTACGCCAAATCGCTTCTAAAGGACCTTGTCTCCATTTCGTTAGCCAAATTTCTGCTAGTATCATTTCCACAATAATTATGCCTAGTGCAATTAACACTCCCGTTGCTACACTTACTTTCCCATACCAGCCAAATCCAAATTGATAAAATAAAATCGTTCCAATAACCGATTGAAGTATGTACATTGTTAACGATATTCGTCCAATTTTTGCAAAGGGGCTTAATAGCTTTGGAACAACAGGAAGTAAGCAAAGTAATACAATAAGCCCTATATAACCGATAGATAAAATCGGACCACCTATGTAAACCTTTAAGTAATCAAAAAGATACGTACGCGTAAACATAACAGGCAAACTTTTCACAAATATACCAATTGCCAACCCACTTACCGCTAAAGTCAGCCATAGCCACTTCAGTTCTCTTGCTCTCTCCACTAAACGCCATTTGGACGCTGCAGCACCTAATAGCATATACGGTAAAATTGTAAATAAAGAGACAAACCACATCCCGATACCTGCTTGAATCGATAAATCAGTTAAACGCTGCATAAAGGCATCAATCCAATTACCAGTACCATAAGCCGTTATTGCTTTCTCAACGGATGTAATATTTAAATACTCATCGACCTTTGTATCAAGATGAATAAATCCTACAACAAATAACATAAAGGCTTGGAAAACACCATTAATAATCACACTAATTGTCACTAACCAGACTGACTGAAGACGTAGTAATAATAATAAAAATACGCCACAAAAAGCGTACATCATTAAAATATCGCCCCACCAGAGTAACAAAGCATGCAGCAGTCCAAATAAAAATAAGACCGAAAGTCGTCGCAGCCCTATCGTATAAAAGTTTTGCTGACGGCTCTGTGCTTTTCTCCATTGCATAGCGAGTCCATAGCCAAATAACATTGCAAATAGGGGATAAAAGCTGCTCTGTACATAAATATCTAAATTTTGCTGCCAAACGATATCTGATGGTGTTGTAAACCATGATGCTAGGTCAATATAGGGCATCGGTAAATAAAAAGCAAACATATTAACGAGTAAAATCCCTAACAAACTAATACCACGTAAAATATCTAATGTTGCAATACGCTCCTGCAACATTGTCGGTTTGAAATCCACAACATAACCTCCTCTTTCTTTTTACACTGTAGTGAGACAGAGCCTCTCCCTGTTAGAAAAGCTCTGTTCACTGCAATGGTCTTGTCTACGCATGTATGGATCGTTCAATGTCAAATAAGTACAATACTTTTTCACTAATTTGAATCTGAAGGATCGATTCAATCGCTTCACTATAAACTTTTAGCTGAACACCATATCGTCCTAATAATTCCTTCGATAACGCTGGCTCCTCCGCAAAATGAGATTGAATACGGTCTGTCTTATAATCTAGCAACACCCAATTACCATTTTCATCTTCAAATAAGCAATCAATTATACCTTGTACAATTTGAGCATCACCATCCTCATCTACTCTACTAATGGTAAACGGCATTTCTCTTCTGAGTTGTCGTGCTTTTTTTAAGCGCTGTCCAATCTCTGTTGTAAAGAAATTAAATATTTTCTCTTCAGAAACCACTTGTCCCTCAGTCTCTGTCAGCAGCTGCCTTGTCACTAAATTAGCAACAAACTCCTGTACCTCTTGGAGATTCAGAAAACCATTTTGAGGTATATGCTGCATAACCGTATGAATGGCTGTTCCTATTTCTGCACCTGTGAGCTGTTGTTGCTGTAAAAAGGTTGGTCTTGGTGCAATGGATGTCGCTTGCTGCTTAGTAGGTGAAGTAAAATAATATTCAGGCTCATTTTGCCGTTGCAAATTTTCCAAACGTTTAATTTCACTGACAGATGTTTTTGAACGCTTCTGTGTGGATTTTTGAAAAGGATACTGCGCTTGAAAGCGTGTCGTAATTGTTGTCAGCACGGCTTCATCCTCTGGCGTTTCAAATAATTGTTGCCCCTCATTTTCTATCGCATGTATATCGTACATATAATGACTAGTTTTAATCGGACGTATCCACCAATGTGAGACATCATCCAATGGTTGATATGATGTTGTAGCAATGGATACAAAATCAGCATGTCTTGCAACGGCAGGACCTACCCAATCGAAGTAGCTATTTGCCCTTGCTCGTAAATACTCCTGTAGTGGAACATCCAAGGATAGACTTTGTGCATCCTGCCAATTGTCACGTGTTTTACTCCAATTTTTCACTGAGCCTATTAAGATTAATCGCTCCTTTGCACGTGTCATCGCTACGTATAATACACGCATTTCCTCCGCACGCATTTCCAGTTCCTTTTTCTCCTTCAATGCTAGAAATGGTAAGGATGTATACATAATACGGTTATCTGGATCAATTGCCTTTACAGTAAGACCAAAATCTTGATCGAATAAATAAGGTAGATGGAAATCCATTTTATTAAATGGTCTTCCCATCCCAGCAACGAATACTACTGGATACTCTAATCCCTTTGAAGAGTGAATCGTAACGAGACGCACAACATCATCTTTTTCTCCGATAGATTTGGCTGTTCCTAAGTCATCTCCTCGTGTACGCATTCGATCAATAAAGCGTAAAAAACGAAATAGCCCTCTAAAAGCAGTTTGTTCATACATTAAAGCTCGATCATGTAAAATTCGTAGATTAGCCTGACGCTGTTTGCCATTCGGCATGGCACCAACCATCTCATAATAATGTGTATCTAAGTAAATTTTCCAAATTAAATCAGACAGCGAGCCACGGCGTGCTAAATCTCGCCAGTTCTCAAATGCCAGCATAAAACGTTGCAGCTTCTCAAATGTGACAGATTGTACACCATGCCCTTCACTGCGAATAAATTGCCTTAATGCATCATAAAATGGAGCCTTAGTATCCGCTAACCGAATTTTCGCCAGCTCATTTTCGGTTAAGCCAACAAAAGGAGCACGGAGTACAGAGGCTAATGGAATATCCTGATAGGGATTATCGATGACCTTCAGTACATTCAGCATAATCATAACCTCTAACGCATCAAAATAACCTTTAGAGGACTCTGCATAGAGTGGAATTCCAGCAAGCTTAAATTCTTCTACTAAGTCCGTTGACCAAGTCATGGAGCGCATTAAAATCACTATATCACTATATTTTAACGGACGTTCAGTCTTTGTTTTAGTATCGAAAACAGTCGTTCCATCCTCCATCATCTGCCGAATACGATCAATAATAAATCGAGCCTCATACTGTGAATTTTTTAATTCTTCTAGCTCTGAGGCTTCTTCTGTTGTTATATCCTCTGATTCTTCTTCCAGCTCCTCTTCCAAAGGGGGATGCATAATAACAAGCTCTACAGGCACCTCCCTATCATCATAAGGAGCCGCTGGTTTTAATGAGGCCTTTTCATCATACAAAATTTCCCCAACACGCTCACCCATAATCTGTGCAAAAATATAGTTTGTAGCGTTTAATACCTCTTTCCGACTTCGGAAGTTTGCATTTAAATCAATGCGCATACCAGTCGTATCAGGCGTCTCCATAAATTCCCCATATTTGCGCATAAAGAGCTTTGGTTCTGCTAAACGGAAGCGATAGATACTTTGTTTGACGTCTCCCACCATAAAGAGATTTCCATCTAGCTCTTCACCTGTTTTCACAAGCTGTAAAATTGTTTCTTGGAGCATATTTGATATGGATAGGTAAGCCTTTGAAGTTATCTCTAGCTTTTCCCCCCATTCACACCGTACGTGAGGGTTTCCCCTCATACGGCGTTCCATCAATTATGAATCTTTAAACTAATACTTTATTTCCAGCTTTAACACGAAGTTTATTTACTTTGTCCAAACTTTGTTTTGTTAACTCTAACATTTGAAGGTATTTATTAATTATGTCTTCTGTTGTGGCATGAATCAGTTTATGGACTTCTTTCGTTATAAAAACTAAGTTGTCATACTTATCGTTTCCACCTTTTGCCTTCGGAACGATGTGATGTAATTCCATATTTTTCAGGATGAGTGCTTCTCCTGTGATCAAGCAAACCCCTTTTTGAGCAATGTATTTAGAAATACGATTGTCGTTGTATTCAATACTACGATTGATTACAGGATTTTTCATGAGATACTTTACAACTTCTTCTGATACTGATTTTTGCTTTTTATGAATCAGACTTCTACCTTCAACTGTATAATTATTGATTTCTTGCGTAAAGTTTGTTGGACTTTTGTATTTGATTCCATCGATAGGGAATATCGCTACTTTCGCAACGAATATCTTTTTCTTGCCAAGATAATCTTTGAAATGTTTCTTGTAGTACGTACTTGGCTCACCTTTATCCGATGAAACTTTCTTCAAGCTGTTATATAAGGTTCGTTTGACTGAAAATGCAATTTCACTAAAATCTTTCGTTACCATCGTTGCTTGCTGATAGAAGTTATGAAGCCCTAGAATTGTTGCATTGAGTTTGGACACTTCTGAAGCATTAGATTTCTTTTTAATTCGTTTGATGTTTTCTTTGATTTTGCTAATTGCGTTTTTCTTCGCCTTATTTGTCATGAATGATTTTACGGTATGCTTCTTTTTATTTCTAGCCACTTTCATTTTAAAGCCTAGAAATTCCGAGAAGTTTTTCCTTAAATTAATGACCTTTGATTTTTCTTTTACTAATGTCGAGATGTAATCTTTCTTTTAACCATTTTTTTACACCTTCGAAAATCTTGAAGGCACTTTTATAGTCTCTACAAAAGATTTTAAAATCATCTGCATATCTCACAATGAACATTTCTTTCAAGCTTGTGGCTCTTTTTAAGGTACTATATTTCACTGACCTATCAAGTCTAACCTTGCCACCAATAATTCTTTTACGCTCATAGTTTTTCTGTGTTTCAAACGTTTCCCACTGATTACTTATCCACCAATCTAATTCGTTTAGCACAATATTAGATAGTAGCGGTGATAAAATATCACCTTGAGGAGTCCCTTTATTAGGTGTTCCTACTCCTACAATTTCTGCTTTCAGTAGTTTACTTATGATTGAGAGAACCTTTTTATCCTGGATACCCATTGACCACATTTGTTTAAGAAGTTTGCCATGATTGACGTTATCGAAGAAACCTTTGATGTCAATATCAACCACATAGTGCAGTTTGTTGATGTTTGCTAATGTTACTGCTCTAGAATATGCATGTAAAGTTCCTCTGTTCGGTCGAAAACCGTAACTGTGATTATGGAATTTCGCTTCGCATATTGGCTCTAGAATTTGTTTAATACATTGTTGAATGATTCGGTCTTCGATTGTCGGAATGCCGAGTGGTCGAATCCCTCCATTAGCTTTTGGTATTTCTTTTCTTCTTATTTTGTGTGGTATGAAATTTTCAAGTCTTTTTCTGACATAATCAATTAATGCGTTCGGGTCTTTTTCTCCAATAGTAACGATTGTCGATTCATTAATACCTTTGGTGAAAGAACCCTTGTTTTTCTTGATGTTTCGATATGCCAGTAAAATATTTTCTCTATTAATAATCAATTCATACAGATTTTTAAAGCGTTTGTTCATTTGACTTGCTTTGTAAAGGTCATCTAAGGTTTGTTGCATATCGTAATATTCATTGTTTCGTAAGGACTGTCGTTTTAAAACTTTCTTGTTTGCTGTTTCAGTCAATACCCTCACCACTTTATTACTTCTTTTGGCGATTGCATTTCTTTTAGTCATACGAGAACCTGATAGTATAAAGTAATGTTTTAGTTATTCATAAATTGACTAATGGCTATCCCTCCACCGCTTATTATCACGGCTTCACTGGTACTGTGCCATCACTTTCACTGTGCTTAAAATGAGGTTATACTATAGACGTTTTCCCCTCATACCGCTTCAACGAGTGCAATCTCTCCACGTAGCCAGCTTACCACGTTCCAAGAAATCATATCTGTACATCTAATACCTTTAAGTCATTCCTCTAACCCTGTTAGCTGGATAGTGCCTGTAACACTATAAGGTGTTTCATAAAGACAAATTTTACTCCACCTCACTAACCCAACAATAAGTTGGTGTACCCTTTCGAATACCTATATCTCTAGAGCCGTACATTCGGAATTTTGTCAGTAGGAAGTTTTGTTCCCTACATTCTAACCATGAGTATTTTTATAGAACCCCAGTCTATCTACCACACAAAGTGCCTCCACTCCGCTTTCCTGTAATTAGGGTGATATTCAACTGACTTCACCGAGCTTATAACACCTTCATAATTGCCTATGCTGATGCTATTCGGAGGATTAGGTCGAGCCTTTCAGAGCGTTACCTCATCATTCGACTCATCTGATTTCTTAGTTCTCCTAGCAAATATGCTAGTGGCTAATCTTTTCAATTAGCAACGTGTCGCACTATCCTGATATTCATCCACAAGTACTTCTTTAAAGCGCTTTTTTAGATCCAATGCAACTGGTGATGGCTGTAAATCTCCACTTACTTCCTCTGTTAAAATTCGAAGTGCAAAATGCTCTAAATCTGAGAAATCTATAATTCCACGCTCTAATTTTGCTAGACGAAACTGTTCACTAAACAAATTTGTCAGTCCAACTAATGTGCCAATTGTTGGAGCCATTAGACGAATTTCCTCTAGCAGGCGGGCAGGCGTTCTAACAAAATAGGTTTCTTTTATTTTATTAACAATTTTTTTAGCAGTTTCTCGCTTTTTCTTTGCAAGCTCCTGTAACTCCACATCTACTAAAGCATCCTTGGACACTCGCTTTAACGTTGACCATTTAACAGTGGCAAAATACTCAAAGAGCTCCTCCCATTTTCCCTCACGGCTAATACGAATTCCTTCCTGAATCATCGCAAAATCAATTTCTGCCGTTTCAGCATAGGCAGCTGGTCCTGTTGGCTGTAATGTTATTGCTCGCAATTCAGAAATTAACACGAACGCTTCTTCAAGACTATGCTTTACAGTTAATTTCACATATTTCGACAACTCTAAATCATCAATGGTCACATCCTCCGCTAACTCATATGTTTTAGGAAGACTATCCAACCATTTTTTCGGCTCTGCATGAACACGAGATGTATCATAAAGCTTGCTAATTAACGTTTCGATGGCTTGATCATCACGATCCGATGTAAAACTATCAACTAAACGAAAGATTGCTTGAACTTGTACCTCATCCTCAGAATCGTAAGCAGCTTCAAGTACATCTGCTAAAATATCATCCCTTAACAAGGCAACCTCTGCCTCATTAGCAATACGAAAGCCTGGATCGATGTCTAATAGATAGGCATACTGTTTTACAATGGCTAGGCAGAACGAATGTAATGTTGAAATTTGCGCTTTATTAACTAGGCTTAGCTGACGTCTTAAATGATTGGAAGTAGGGTTTTCTGCAATTGCTTTTTCAAGCGCCTCAGCCATTCGATGACGCATCTCTGCTGCAGAGGCATTAGTAAAGGTTACAACTAGCAGCTCATCTACGTTAATTGGATTCTCTGTGGCTATGACCTTTTCAATCATACGGTTAATTAGTACAGCTGTTTTCCCAGAACCCGCAGCTGCAGACACAAGTGTATCCTGGCCACTTGCATAGATAGCCTTCCATTGGTCGTCAGTCCATGTAACATTCATTGGTTTTTCAGGTATTGCTTGAACCAAGTTACTTCATCTCCTTCCGTATTTTTTCAACGATTTCATTTGGCTTCTCTTGCATTAATTGTCGATAGCTTTGCTTGCCATCAGAGGGATCAAACTGACAAACAGCAGAAAATTGACAATAATCACAGGCTGTTTTTGATTTTAATTTATACGGACTAATAGAAGTATCTCCAGATAAAATACCATTGCCAGCCTCTTGATGCTTTCGACGCACAAAATGCTGCAAATTTTTCATATCGTTAACAGGTACTATTCTTGACTGAGATTCGGAAGGTGTACCATCTTTTTTCATATACACAGGAATAATTTTCGAATGCCCACTTGATTCTTCCAATTGCTCATCCATCGATAATATTGCCTCTGCATTCTCTGATAGTAGTCCCTTCATCTTATATTGCTTTAAACGATCCTCTTCAATTTCACTATCACTTAAATCCTTGTCAAGCTTTAGCATTGGATTATGAACATGTACATATAGTACCCCTGCCGGCTCTGTTTCGCCCGGTAGCCAATAAGAGCTATTTTCCATTGCCACATCTAAATAAGTAAGGACCTGTAAAGAAAGTCCATAGTAGACTTCATTTAAATCTAAATCACGAGCTGAAGATTTATAATCTACGATACGTAAATAAGAGCGATCATCAATAGACGCGCTATCCACTCGATCAATACGACCTCGCATAAACATTTTCTTTCCACCAGTTAAATTGATTTCAAGAGGCGGGAGCTGTTCATGTTGGCCTGGTCCAAACGATGCCTCAATAGCAATTGGCTTAAAGTGGGAAACATTGGCATGCTGGGTCAATGCCGTCATTGTCCGTTCAACAATACGGATAAGCTTACGTTGAATATAACGATAGCGCGCACTGGATAGTAAGATTTGATGAGAAAAGACTGGCACAATTTGCTCCACAGCTTGTCGTGCCAATTGTTTAATTTGCTGTTTTGTTAAACGTACCCATGACAGCTGTTGACGATGCGTTTCCTCTGTAATCCATTTCAGTGCTTCATGGAATAAGTCACCCATTGCAAATGTTTCTAATCTATATTCTGCACGTTCTTCTAAACGAAGCCCATATGTTGTAAAATGCGAAAACGGACATCTAAAATATTTCTCAATCCGAGAAACACTGGATGTTAGTTTCTGACCGTATAACTCCTGCGTAATATATGTTTCAAGTGGTTGTGCTTCATTTTTATGTGTAATAGGTTGGAGGACCCGTTCAAAAATCAGTGCCCAATAAGGATCCTGTTCATAAAATTTTTGTAATGCCAGCCATTCTGGCGCAAGTTCACGGCTATGCTCAGCTTGGCGTAGCTGCATCATAAGATGAGCTAGAGCTGTGCGTGGATGGCGTAAATATGGTAGTGGATTATCTTCTAATAATTCAATTGGATCCATCACAACCCGCTCAACAGCTACTCCACTTAATAGACCTGACGTATTTTCATTACCTATTATTTTCTTTATATAAAGTGATGATAATAACGCTTTTCCTTCTTCATCTGCTGTAGGATATGACAGGTACAATTTATCAGACGGCGTCGTTAAAGCTCGATATACTAAGAAATTTTCTTGAAGTAAACGATTTTTAGATGTCGGTGCAAGCTCGTACCCAATTTGGTTAAACCATTCCCGTTCAACATCTGATAATAATCCCTCATACTCTATTCGTGTTGGATATACTCCATCATTGATGCCTAAAACGAAAGCGATTTTTATATTTGATAATCGAGCTAAATCAACCGTTGCTACCATCACTTCATCTAAAGTAGGTGGAATGCGGGAAAATTCTAAAGTATCAAAGCCCTCATCTAGAATCTTTGCTGCTTCCTCTACAGTCATTTGTTGTTCCCCAAACATATACACAAACTGATCGAGCACAGCGATCCATTCTTTCCATGCTTGATCATGCTCGCTAGCTGCTAAGGCATCACCTCGATCCAATTCACGGTCTTTCATAGCTTGCAACTTATCAAAGACCTTTAAATCCTCAATCATCTCAAATAATGCAGTCGCTACATCTCTACCTGTTGTCGTGACTTCTAGCTTGTCTTGTAACGATTTTAGTGGTTGTCGAATCTGATCTCTAATAGCCTCGATTTCCGCCTGCATAGCCCGTTCCTCATCTGTTTGCACCTTCGAATGGAATTCAAGACCACGATATTTTTTGAAAAACCATCGAGATTCCTCAAACCAACGCTCACCATATATACCCTGTGCTAAGCAATAGTTCTCTAAACGATCTGCACGCTCACGCCAAACATTTTGCTCAGCGTGTAATGGGAAAAATAAATCCGTTTTGACACTACGAAAAATTGGCTCATACTTCCAATTTGAAGTGATCACTTCTAAAACAGAACGACTAAGCTCTATTAATGGGTGATGGAGCATAGTCTTTTTGGAATTTGTAAAAATAGGAATTTCATATTGCTGAAAAATTGTTGAAATAAGTGGATCATAAACATCTGCTTGTCTATAAAGAAGTACAATATCTTGATAACGATATCCATCCTCCTTTGTCAGCTTTGTTATTTCCCGGGCAATGGCATGAATCTCAGCACGTCGATTGGATGCTTCAAATATCTTAACATCACCAGAAGTTTCTATTGATTGGGGTAACATATTCGAAAAATCTTTTTCCACATGCTGTAAATCTTTTGATTGAAAACGATACGTATTGTAAAAATGTAATGGTGCATCAACATCAATGCTCTCTTCATTTGCAATATCGTGTAAACGTTGATTTGTTAACGCACCTTCATGAAATAAAGACTGCTCATCATAAGCTTCATCCATATGATCAAAGGGCAGAACAACTGTAACTTGTTGCGTTACCTTTAATAGCTCTTTGACTAACTCCAACTCTCGCACAGTAAAAGCTGTAAATCCATCTATATAAATAGTTGCTTGCTTCATCGTCTCTGAGTCTTTCAAATGCTCAGTTAAGATTGGATAATAGCCCTCACTATCGACATATGTTGTCCCAAGTCGAGCTTCCAAAGCTTGTAAAACTACTTGTAAGTCATTGGTTTTAGCTTGTAATGTATGTGGAGCATCAATGACTTTTAATGATGCTGTTACTTCTGCAAGCACTGAGCTATTGACACTATAGCGACTAAACTCGCGTAAGAGTGTCTCAATTTCCTCCGTAAAGCCTCTTTTTCCAGCAGCTTGGCGAAATAATGAAAATTCATCTTTTTGTTCCTCTAACAGTTTACGAATAAGCATTCGATAGCCATAACCATTTACTTCTTTTCGTGCAATACCACCAGTTTCCTGTAATACAAGCCATGCTAATCGTTTAAATGTCATAACCTGTGCACGAATTAAGCCTTGTAAGCCATGCTTATTCGTTAGTTCATACTCTGTTGAATAAGACATTTGGTCAGGTACAATCACAAAAATCGGATGACCTAATGGCTCTGATTTTAATTGCTCAACAATCTCTTGATGGATAAATGTTGATTTACCAGTTCCTGATCGTCCTGAAACAATACGTAATGTCATATACGGTTCCCCTCCTGTATCTATAATTTTTTATTGATAAATCTGTATTTTGAACGTTTCATGTCAGATAAGCATGAGCGTTTTCAGCTTGGATCGGAGCACTTTTCTCTTCAACCCGATCACTTCTCACATGGATCGGAGCGCTTTTCTCTTCGACCTGAGCACTTTCCACTTGGATCGGAGCGCTTTTCTCTTCAACCCGAGCACTTCTCACATGGATCGGAGCGCTTTTCTCTTCGACCCGAGCACTTCTCACATGGATCGGAGCACTTTTCTCTTCGACCCGAGCAATTTCCATATGGATCGGAGCAGATTTCTCTTCAACTCGAGCACTTCTCACATGAATCAGAGCAGATTTCTCTTCGACCCGAGCACTTCCCACTGGAATCGGAGCACTTTTCTCTTCAACCCGAGCACTTTCAGCTTGTACCAGATCACTTTTCCATTCTACCCAAGCACCATTCAGATTGTACCAGAGCACTTTTCATTTTATCTGAGCATTAACTCTCTTTCCTAATAAGATAAAAACCCCTTCTCTCATTTTACATGATACAAGGGGCTAGATGTGTATATTCAACTTCCATACTTAATGATGTTTCGTCAATTTTCGCGCTTGCTTTAGATCTCTCTCCACACGTGCGTTTAATCGCTTCTCTATAAGCTTGCCGATCCACCAAAGTAAGACAATGGCAATTGCTGCAATAATTAGTCTTACAGGGCTTGTCAGTAACGATTTTAAATCATAGCCAAGCACGCTCATTCCTAAAATCATGACAAACTTACCTGCTAACAACACCACTAAATAAAATTTTTTATGAATATGGGAGAGTCCTGCTACTATGTTGACAATTACAGAAGGTGTAAATGGAAAACAAAGTAACACAAACAGTGGGCTAATACCATTCATATCTACCCATTTAATTAGCTTCTTGACCTTGCTACTCCCTGTGACAAATCGCAGCTTCGGATGCTTGCCAAAATGTCGAACTAGTAAAAACACTGCATATGACCCAGCTACAGAGCCTAGCCATGATAGCAAGAAACCAAACCATAATCCAAAAGCGCTGGCATTGGCCACAACGAAGACAACCAAAGGTAAAAACGGTAAAAATGCTTCTATAAAAGGTAATAGCAATCCAATGACTGGACCAAGCGTTCGATATTGTGCTGCCACATGTTCAATATTTTCTACAGTAAACCATTCATTCAAAATCGACACCTCTATTTATACTGCAAAATTAAATGTAAAATCGTTAATGTTTCCGAAGTATTTTTATATTCATGAGGCTGATGACCTGAGAATACCAATGTATCCCCTTCCTTAACCAATTCATGCATATCACCAGCAGAAATAACAGCTTGTCCCTGTATAACAATTACAGTTTCTTCTACCCCTTCTGTATGTGCTTCACTCCTACTGAAGGCACCTGGCTCCATTTCGATCTTGTAAAACTCCCAACCACGCTCCGGATTATAAGGAATAATCGAATATACGCGATAGCGCCCCTCATCTTCATCTACATGTGGTGCATCATCACTGTTATATTTCATGAAATGAGCTGTTGGTGGCTGTAATAAAGAGGAAAAAGAAATGCGCATCCCTGCAGCAATTTTCCAAATGGTTGATACAGTTGGATTCGCTTCTCCCTTTTCAATCTGTGCAAGTTGCGCCTTACTTACACCTGTAGCTTTAGAAACATCATCTAAGCTTAAATGGCGCTGCTGTCGTATTTTTTTTAATTGAAATGCTAAATTTCGACTCATCTGTTCCATTATTATTCACCATTTTCTATTGTTTATTTTATCAGACATATGTATACTTTAATAAACATCAAGAACTATCAAACTATTCCATCATTAGTATACATGGAAATTTTTCAGAAGGGATGACCTATTTATGACAAGTACAACAGAGCTTCGAAATGAAGCAACTAACTCATCAAATGACAGCTTTATACAAGGCGTAAAAGATTGTATCCCCACACTACTCGGTTATATTAGTATAGGACTTGCTTTCGGTGTTGTAGGTTCCGCTTCTGGCTTATCAGTACTCGAAATTGCACTTTTAACTATTTTGATTTATGCAGGCTCTGCACAATTTATCTTTTGTGCACTCCTTTTAACAAATAGCCCTGCTTCTGCTATCATTGTAACCATTTTTGTCGTAAATTTACGTCATTTATTAATGAGTTTAACAATAGCTCCACATTTTACGCGCTATTCTATGCTTAGAAATGTTGGTTTTGGTACATTGCTAACAGATGAAACTTTTGGTGTAGCTGTAACAAAGCAAATGCAAACAGGAAAATTGCATGGAAAATGGATGGATGGGTTAAACATCACTGCCTATTTGTTCTGGATTCTCTCCTGTGTTGCTGGCGCATTTTTAGGCCAATGGGTGGCAAATCCGGAGAAATGGGGTTTAGATTTTGCCTTAATAGCTATGTTTGTTGCCTTGCTTGTCCTTCAGCTTAGCAGTGTTAGGAAAAATAAAATTATGCATTATCTCATGTTAATTGGCTATATGATTGTCATCATGTACGGTCTTTCTTATCTTGTCCCTTCACATGTGGCTGTTCTTCTTGCAACAGTTATAGTAGCGACAATTGGGGTGGTGACAGATAAATGACAACAACTGCTTATATGGTATGGCTAATCATTGGCTGCGCACTTGTAACTTGGTTACCACGTGTTATTCCATTTATTTTTGTTCGCAATGTAAAGCTCCCAGAAGTTGTCCTAAAATGGCTAAGTTTTATTCCAGTTTGCATTTTGAGTGCTCTTGTTATTGAAAATTTATTGGATACTGACAGTGGGAAATTTGTTACCCTCGATTGGCCAGTATTTCTTACATTTGTACCTACTTTAATCATTGCACTTCTTACAAAAAGCTTATCTATTACAGTTGTAGCAGGCGTCATTATTATGGCAGCCGTACGATATTTCATGTAAAAAGGTCAGTCCAAAGCGATACACACTTTGGACTGACCTTTTATGGAATTAAGGTTTAAATGGATTCTTTTTTATGCTTCATTTTACTGGCTAACCAAAAACCCACTGTTAACGAAAATGCATCAATCACAAAGATAAGAGGTGGAGAAGTATAGCCTGCATAGACAGATGCCGCAATAAGTGCAATCGCCAAAATCAAAGCAACATAGCGATTAAACGTAATTCTAGTAAACAATAATACAAGTAATGCAGGTACAAATAACGCTAACATCATTTTCCCGAAAACATCCATTAAATATCCCTCTGCTCAGCTAGCAATAAACCAATTCGGTAATGGTCATTGCTATAGATTACATGCTGTGTTAGGCGTATCTCGTTATTAAGGTCTAATACCTCTAAACGACAGTGTGCTGCGTTTAATTGCAATGCTTCATATAATTCAGCCTCAGTAAAAATAGGGCGTCCATTTACTTTACGAATACACTCTCCTACAAGCAGACCCATTTTTTCAGCAGGCGAATCCGGTAGTACTGCAGCAATAATAGCCCCTTTCGTACTTTGCGCAACTGCATAAATATCAGTTTTATCTTGCATCGCATAATAGTAGGAAATAATGACACGAATCACTACACCTACTGCTAAGGTTATAAAACCGATTAATGGCTCAAAGTACGCTGCAAGTCCACCGATTAAAATAAGTTGTCCTAGTATAAGCACTGATTTCCCTATTTTAGGTAGCTTCAAAACTGGTAATTCTTTTCTTGCAAGCTTAGAAAACCCTATGACTATAGGAAATAGGACAAGTGCAAAATGATTGTCACCTAATGTGAATTGTGGCCAATAAGGCAATGCTAATGGAATAATATCTCCAGGCATTACAAAGAAAATTGGTAATATCCAAACATTTCTTGAACGATATACAATAGCCTGCATACCACGCTTCGTTTTTTCCACACAAGGCGTTGTTACCTTTATAGCTGTTCGACGAATTAACACACCCTCAGCGATTACACATAGACCTGCTAAAATAGTAATGGTTACGATAGAACCGTCTAATAAATTTACACCTTCCACTGAAATCTTCCACCATGAAAAAGTCCATTGGTAATAAGACATTCCCCATATCGCGAAAACAGCAAGCCCCATCGTATAAATAGGAGAAAGTGCGTTTATGAAAAACAGGATTAGTGCCAAAGTTGAAATAGCTATCAGTAATAATAAAAACTCTTTAGGTACTGTTAAACCTGCACCAACACTTAATAGTGAAATAATAAGGGCATAAAGCCAACCATGCTTCCATTGCCCAACTAGTTCTGTCCATCCCCAAATAATGCGTCTATTAAAAAATTTACGTTCCTGCTTTACGCGACGATACCCTAAAAAAATTGCAAAAATAATAGCAATATAAAGTAATGGGTTGAGTAAAAAGCGGCCAATCGCTGTTACAATTTCTATTAATATATTACTAACCATACGAACACCCGCCGTTTCTGTCTTAAATACTATGAATTTATTGTATCAAACGACTACACACTTGCGTAGTACAAACTAAAGATATTGTCATTACTTAACTATATTCAGCGGATGTCATTTTTACAAATCAAATTTCTATTATCTACTGTTCTATATTGTGCAATAAAAAGCTTGTCGCCATTTGGAACTGTAGATCATTTTGACGATCCACTTTATACTGCTTCAATGTGTCATTTAGGCTATTAAAGAATGTAGAATCTAGATAAATATTATCCTCTGCCTGCTTTAATTTTTTCTCATCTCGGTACTGCATAACTGCCTCCTCTGTCTTTTCATCCAGATAACCGTCCAAGCGATCAATTTTATACCCTAGCTTTTTCAAAGCATTTTGCGTATACGAAATCTCCTCACTCATATCCCCAACCTTAAACTTGCCAGACAATGGATGCATTTGGAAGGCAAATAATTCATTTTGCTCGATCACTAAATTCGCTTCTATTCCTTGCCCATGAATCCATTCGCGCTTAGGTGTCAGCCATTTATTTGTAGACAGTTTTAGTTCTCCACCATTTGATAGAGCCCAGGATTCTTGTACAGTTCCTTTACCAAAGCTCTTCACTCCAACGATGGATGCACGCCCCCATCCTTTTAAAGCACCACTAAGAACCTCACTAGCCGATGCACTACCTGCATTTTGTAAAATTACAATCGGAATTTTGTACATCGTTTGTAAATATTTCTCGTCAAAGCTTTTTGCTTCTGTTTTTAATGGTTCCATAGCACCTTCAGCATTTTGCATATATGCAAACACTTTGCCATTTTCTAATATTGTGCTCAGTAGCGCTGCGACGCTATGTAAATAACCACCTGGATTATCCCGTACATCAATAACAAGTCCCTCAATGTCATTTCTCAGTAATTTATTTGTTTCAGCAACCCATTCATTTGCTGTTTTTTCTCCGAAGATAGAGATTTCCACATAGCCGATTGAAGTGTTTTCTACCTTGATTACTTCACTAGATACCGTTTTATTCGATATTGCAGCTCGTTCCATTGTCATTTTTATATGTTTATCTTCACTAGGACGATAAACGACAATGGTAACTTTCGTGCCCTTTTCCCCTTGGATTAATTGCATTAACTCACTCATCTTTTTCCCATCTACTCGAACTCCATCAACTTGTACAATTTCGTCGAGTGAGCGCATGCCAGCCTTCTCCGCAGGGGATGAACGAACAGGAGATACAACAATAAACTTTCCATTATTCTCAGTTAGTTCAATACCAATACCCACTCTTTCTTCAGCTAACATTTGTCGATGCTGCTCTGCCTCTTCCTTCGAATAATAGGTACTATAAGGGTCCTTTATTGCATCTGCCATACCGCGCAGTGCCCCCTCCACCAACGATTCCTTTTTTGTATTGTATACAGATTTCTCCTCAATCAAGTTCATGGCTTCATTGATTGATTCAACCTCTGTGACGACTGGCTCTTTTTTATCCCCTGTCCCTAAATTAAACCAGTCAAAATAAAATCCACTACCTAGCAATAAGCTACTAGCCAGTACTCCGACACCAGCCATTATTTTGCGCAAATCTTCCCTCCTCCGTCTCTTTACTGTATGACTTTTAATTTTCAAACATACAAGATTACGCTTCAAAATAATTTATTGAATGATAGATAGCATTTTTCCAATGATTTCCACCAATTACGTCCCAGCGTCATTTATCGGATTTCTTTGAGCCCGCTGTACAGGAAAATAACTTCATTCATCTCGCCACTGATAGAGATGCAAGTGTTCTGTTCCTGACGCTTCGCTTTCGGTACAGTAAAGATCTGCTAAATCAAGATAAAAAAACTGCTACGCTTCTAAATAGAAACGAGCAGATTTATTCGTGAATTTAGTCTAATGCATCCACGTAATTTTTTAACATATCAGCATCCATCGGGCCTCTTATAGCTCGTTGAATATAGCCATTAGAATCAATAAAATATGTTGTAGGTATTGGTATTATTTGATAATCTGAGCCAACTGAATTCTCTGGGTCAAGAACAATGGGAAAGGTTAATTCAAAGCTATCTCTAAAGGTCATTACTGTATCAATTTTAGCATCAGCCGTCACATCACGTTCAGCCGAGGTTAAATTGACAGCTACAATTTCTACATTATCTTCTTTGGCATATTGTTCATAATAGCTTTGCATATGTGGCATTTCAGCCCTACATGGTGGACACCAAGTTGCCCAAAAATTTAATACAACCTTTTTCCCACGAAGACTACTCAATGTTAGATCTTCTCCATCTAGACTTGTGAGTGTAAAATCTGGTGGTGTGTCTCCATTTTTCAAGCCAATATTTCGCTCCTCCATCTCCTTTCCTAGTGAAGCTGTATCAATTTCTCGCTCCTTATCAATTTGCTGTCTAACATATGTACCAACCATCGCAACTACTAACAATACGACAATTAGTAGCCCAATATTTTTCTTCTTCATTATTAACCTCCAATGATCTTTGTTTTTTAACAGCAGTCTTTCGTTTCAGATTTTTTTACAAAACGCTGCAACCGTAAATCCATTATAAGAAATATAACGCTAATCCCTACAGCCGGTTGCCATAACCCAAGCGGCTGAAAGTTAGCTACAATAATCAATCCACCTGTATAGATGAGTAAAGCATAATTGATAGCAGATATTTTCCATAATATGAGGATTGTTAGTGCACTTAGCACAGTTAAAGTAATAATTTCGCTATTAGTCGGATTATCATTTAGTAATACGACTAGCCATTGATAAATCGATTGTGTTAAGATAGTTGCCCAGCTATAGGCACTTGCTCCTGTTACATCAAACTGTATTTTTTGTTTCTTCCAAAGAAGCTGAAATGATACTACTATAACAGCTAAAAAGACACCTATTGTACCTCCATTGAAATAAAGCAATGCAAACGGTTGAGCCATCACAGTTTTAGTATCAGTGACAATGACACTAAACTTCCAAACAAGTATAAAGGTCAAAATGGCATCTCCATATACCCCAGACCATTTCTTCGGGAATTGCATTCGTAAAACTAGCCATACAATGACAAAAGCCATTAGAAGTGCAACAGCGGTTGCTGGCAATGTTAATGTCCGAATAGAGAACCATTCCGTATTAATCACCCAAAATCCTCCACAAAAAAAGATATTTTTAGCATAGCATATATTATTAATGTGAACCGTTATTTCACACTGTTTTCAGAAATTCTTCAGAAAGCATTTAGAAAATGCATTTTCATTATATTCACATACCCCTGTAGGTATATGTAAATTGTAACATTAAATAACCGATTTGTATAATATCTAGCAAGCATTCATCTGCTTTATTTGAACATCAAAAAAGCTATACACTAGACTATGCTAATGTATAGCTTCACTATTTTTTATAGTGGAATGTATTTCAATGGATTGACACTACCAACTGCTTGTCCACGCCAAGCACCAATATGCACCTCAAAGTGTAAGTGTGGTCCTGTTACGCGACCAGTGCTGCCCATTGTCGCAATTTGCTGACCTTGAGAGACCTCTGCACCCACGCTTACATTGAAGGAATTTAAGTGTGCGTATACTGTCGTATAAATTTGACCGTCGATAGAGTGTGTAAGAATGACTACATTGCCATATGTGCTAAGTGGTGCCGCATAGGAGACAACACCATCAGCTGCTGCCCATATTGGTGTTCCCGTCTTATTGGCAAGATCCACACCATAGTGGAATTCTGGACCTGCACCAATATTACGCCAGCCATATGGTGATGTTAAACGACCATTTGTAGGTGTAATCCATGTACCATCAGATTGTGGTGCATTGACAGTAGATGAACCACCCCCATGATTACCTGCATTCGCGGCTGCTGCAGCAGCGGCTGCCTTGCGTTTTGCTTCCTGCTGACGAGCAATTTCCGCTAAACGATTTTGTTCATCAATAATTTTTTGTTGTAACTCTTCACTAATTTCAAGTGCTTCTGAATACTCTTTTTCTAGTAATACTTTTTCAGATTTGAGTTTTTCCTGCTCTTTTTCTAATTGATCTACTAATTTATTTTTCTCTGTCTTTTGTCCATCTAAGGATGCTTTTAAACGTTCAAGTTCAGCTTGTTTTTCTTCAAGCTTTTGGCGTTTATTTTCTAGCACCTTCTTTTGTTCCTCTAAAGTTTGCTTATCCTCTTTCTGATCACGGATAATTTGACGATCCGCATCCATTAAAGCATTTACAGCAGAGAATCGATCGATAAAATCTACGAAGCTATTAGAACCTAGTAGTACGTCTAAATAGCTAACAGAGCCACCCGCTTGGATTGCACGAGCACGGTCCTGCAACAATAAATCACGCTCTTCAATTTTGCGCAGAAGTTCTGCTATCGAATCCTCTAACGCTTTTATTTCTTCATTGGCAGTGTGCACTTCTGCAAGAACATTTTTGATATTACTATTGGTTTTGTCGATTTCAGCGTTCAACGTTTGAATTTGATCTAATAGTTTTTGTTGCTTGTCTTCATTTGCAGTGATTGCATTTGTCTTATTTTTAATGGATGAATTTAATTCATTTTTCTTTGTTTCGACTTGTTTTTTTTCATCTTTTAAATCCGATAAACTAGTTGCATACGCTGATGGAGTTTGGATAAAAAGAAATAGTGCAGATACTACCGCAAGTGTTTTCATTGAGTTTTTTGCCTTACTTTTCACCGACTGAACTCCCCTTCGACTATTTTTTTGTAATGTAGATTGATGTCGTTTGAGCTATAAAAGCTGCTTTACAAACATCTAGTTAAATTTTTAAAAACTTACGCACTGACATGAAACTTCCCCAAATACCGATTAGTACACCTATTAGTAATAGTAGACCGCTTACTTGGTACACTAGAGGTGAAAAATCAAGTACTTGCACTAGTTCGCCCTTTAATCGAGGCGCTATAATTTTATATACATTGTGATAAAGGGTTGCGACAACCGCAATCGGAATAATAGAGCCTAAAATTCCGAGCCACATTCCTTCCAGTAAAAATGGGATACGAACGAATGAATTCGTTGCACCTACTAGCTTCATAATTTCTATTTCATCACGACGGGCTATAATAGTAATACGAATCGTATTAGAAATTAAGAAAATAGCTGTAAATAATAATCCTAAGATCAGCACTAGTCCAACATTACGGCTAATATTTAAGAAGTTGAAAAGCTTTTCTACCTTGCCCTCTCCATACATAACATCATATGTATACTCAAATTTATCAATCTTCTTTGCAACAGTAGCTGTTTGCTGAGGATTTGAAGCTTTCACATAAACAACATTTCGTAAAGGATTGCTTTGCTCAAATAGTTTAAAATCGTCCCCAAAATCCTTTACTAATTTGGTTAACTCTTCTTCCTTTGTGGAATAGGTCATTTCAGCAATATCTGGCAATTTTTTAATTTTTTCTATTAGCGCCTTTTCAGCAGCCTCATCTGCCGTTTCATCAATCAATACTTTAATTTCAACATCATTCTCTAAATCAGATGCGACTTTATTTAAATTCATCATAATAAGCGCAAAAACGCCTACTAAAATTAATGTAACTGTTACTGCACTCACTGAGGCAATGGTCATCCAGCTATTACGGCCAAGCGACTTAATACTTTCTCTAAAATGACGTTTTACCGTATTAAATTTCATAACCGTAATCACCTCCGTGCTCATCACGGACAATCATGCCGCCTTCAATCGCTATCACTCGACGTCTAATCGTATTCACGATTTCACGGTTATGGGTTGCCATTACAATTGTCGTACCTCGCGCATTAATTTCCTCAAATAAATTCATAATCTCCCATGATGTTTCAGGATCAAGATTCCCAGTAGGCTCATCTGCAATCACAACCTTCGGAACATTGACAATTGAGCGTGCAATTGAAACACGTTGCTGCTCGCCCCCTGATAGTTCATTTGGAAACATTCTTGCCTTATGTTTTAGCCCGACAAGTTCCAATACTTCCATCACTCGACGGCGAATTTCTACTGGCTCTTCTTCAATTACCTCCAAAGCAAACGCAACGTTTTCATAAACATTTAATCGAGGTAGAAGCTTGAAATCTTGGAAAACAACACCAAGTTGACGACGTAAAAAAGGTACCTTCTTATTTTTCAAACTCGCTAAATCTATACCATTCACTGTGATTTCACCGGAAGTTGCCTTTTCTTCACGATACATTAATTTAATAAATGTTGATTTACCAGCACCACTTGGCCCAACAACATATACAAATTCTCCTTGCTTTATGTTAACAGAAATCCCATTTGTCGCAACAACGCCGTTTGGGTACTTCTTTGTCACATTCTTCATTTCTATCATATTTAAACCACCTAAATCTCTTACCTATGTAAGATGTATTCTCATACTATTATAGCACTCTATTCCTGTTTTTTTATTACAGTTTCATTTCATTCCGTGCCAGTTCCTACTATTTCGTTCTTTCATTACCATTGTTATCTCGTAATTATTATAAAACTCGACATCAAAGAAAACAGTAAATCGACCTTCAATTATCAGAAAATAGAACAAAAAAAAAGCATTCAAGCCTACGTTTATGCATGACTTGAATGCTTTTTTGAGCTTAAATCTGCTGCTCGTCAGTTGTTGTATAACGAACTAAAACCGAACCTGTTTTAGATTCTCCTTCGATAAAGAGACGATTCGCATTCTCTACTTCTTTATCAAATCGTACGACTTTTGATAAGAATTGATCCTGTGATTCAATCTTTGATGCATCTTGAATGCCTACATCTACTTTCCCAAAATTTGTGACAATTTTGCCGCTTAATGAAATGGTACGTGGTATATACAATTCAACCGAACCTGCAACTGTTTGTGCTTTGATTTTCGATGAGTTTGTAGAGCAAGTTGTTACAACTACATGTCCATTGACCGATTTTGCTTCAATCTCATCCAATGCCCCATCTAAATAGACACGACCATTTAATGTTTCAGCCTCTAAATCTTTACCACGAACATTCGTTAATTCAATCGATCCATTCGAAGAATCTACCTTAGCTTTCTCAAAATTAAACTTAGAGCCCTTAATGGCACCGTTTAATGTTTTCACTTTTAAATGTTCGAAGCCTATATCTTGTAAAGATACACTACCGTTCATTAAACGAACTGATAATTTTTCCAACTGCTCCTTCGGTACAAGGACTTTAACATTCACTTGAACAAGCTTTAATTGACTTAAAATTCTTAACGAACCTTCATCTTCTTTTACTACGAATTGCTCTAAGAAATGGTTACGTGTTTCTTCTTCACTATCATTAATAAGTGGTGCCTTCACCTTACAAATGACTTGGAAGCTGTCCCCTTCAGTAGATTCCAAAGAAAAATTGCCATTTGGTAATTCAGCAATTACACTGTCCACATGCTCAGCTGTCACTTCTTCCGTATGCGTAAATTCTATTTTATCGCCAAACGGGGAAGAAACATCAAATTCCTTTACTTTTTTTACAGCTGTATTCATCATATCCATAAAGAGTGAGCCTATCTGCGTCAAATCTTTACGGAAATCCTGCATCTCATCTTGGAAATATTTCATAAAATCAGTATCTTTTTTCTGCTGTTCTTTAGTTTGTTCATTGAAAAGTGACTCTTTTTCTGTTGAGGATTGCTCCCCCTCTTTTGACACATCATTCATAACATTTTGAGTAGACTTGCTAGGTTGCTCCAATGCTTCTAATAATGTAATCGCCTCTTGCGCTGAAATTGTTCCTTTTTCCACAAGTTCTAAAATTCTTTGACGTTCATTTTGCATAAATAAAATAGCCTCCCTCAGTTCGTTATATTATTTATACGATTCATTTTGTGAAAAGTTTCACCATAGAAATGAAAAAATTGGGGATATATCTTATTTTAGGCTCATCACCATAACGTGTGGTTGATTTCCGTTCCGGCTGGGCGCTTTCCTGGAGGCGTCCAGCCTCCACTCCAATCAATTTATTCACATGACATACGTTTGAATAGAATGTCATCCAACTTTTAAAGTTTATCGATAAACTTTTACTTTTTATCACCCAACTTTTGAAGTTTATCGACTAACTTTCACGTTTTATCACCCAACTTTTAATTTTTATCGACATCCGCCTTCGCAGTATGCCCTTTATCTTAAAAAAGTTCGCAAATCTCCTTAGGAAATTTGCGAACTTTTTGGGACTTTATTGAGAAGCTTTGGCTAAAACAGCTTCCATACGTAGACGATCTCTTGTTAATATTGGCTTTAAATATTTACCTGTATACGAGCCACTGACTTCAGCGACTTCTTCTGGTGTACCTGTCGCCACAATCGTACCGCCTTTGTCTCCACCTTCAGGCCCTAGATCGATAATGTAGTCTGCTGTTTTGATGACATCTAAATTATGTTCGATGACTAGCACTGAATCGCCATTTTCTACAAGGCGCTGTAAAACAACAAGTAAACGTGCAATATCATGCGCATGTAAGCCCGTTGTCGGCTCGTCTAAAATGTAGAACGATTTTCCTGTAGAACGACGATGCAATTCAGAGGCTAATTTCACACGCTGTGCCTCACCGCCAGACAAGGTAGTAGCAGGCTGTCCTAATTTCATATAGCCTAATCCAACATCCACAATTGTTTGTAGCTTACGTTGGATCTTTGGAATATTTTCAAAGAATACTACTGCATTTTCAATGGTCATATCTAAAATATCTGCAATACTTTTATCTTTATACTTCACTTCCAATGTTTCACGATTGTAGCGTTTACCGTGACAGATCTCACAAGGTACGTAAACATCTGGTAGGAAATGCATTTCTATTTTAATAATCCCGTCACCGCGACATGCCTCACAGCGGCCACCTTTAACATTAAAGCTAAAACGTCCTTTTTTATAACCACGTACCTTTGCCTCATTTGTTGTAGCAAAAACATCACGAATATCATCAAAAACTCCTGTATAAGTTGCAGGGTTAGAACGAGGTGTACGACCGATTGGAGATTGGTCAATATCAATAACTTTTTCAAGCTCCTCCATCCCTGTCACTTCTTTATGCTCTCCAGGCTTAACCTTTGATCGATTTAGCTTTTGGGCCAATGATTTATATAAAATTTCGTTTATTAGCGTAGATTTTCCTGAGCCTGAAACCCCTGTCACTGCTACAAATAGACCAAGAGGTATATCGATTTTCACATTACGTAGATTATTTTCCTTGGCACCTTTAATGGATAGTTTACGACCATTTGGCTGACGTCGCTCAATTGGCAAAGGAATGAACTTTTTGCCACTTAAGTATTGCCCTGTCAAAGATTTCTCATTACCCATGACTTCCTGTGGCGTTCCTGCCGCCACAATTTGACCTCCATGAACTCCCGCACCAGGCCCAACATCAATAAGGTAGTCTGCTGCTAGCATTGTGTCCTCATCATGTTCGACTACAATAAGCGTGTTACCAATATCACGCATATTTTGCAATGTATTAATAAGACGATCATTGTCTCGTTGATGCAAGCCGATGGATGGTTCATCTAAAATATAGAGAACACCTGTTAAGCGCGAGCCGATTTGCGTTGCAAGGCGAATACGTTGAGCTTCTCCTCCTGAAAGTGTACCTGCCGCTCGGCTTAATGTTAAATAATCTAAACCGACGTTTACAAGAAAGCCGAGACGTTCTCCAATTTCACGTAAGACAAGTCGAGCAATTTTCATATCCTTTTCTGATAAATCCAGCTCTTTGAAAAATGCATTTGCCTCCTGAATGGAATACTGCGTCACTTCTCCAATATGCTGATCAGCAATTTTCACAGCTAATGTTTCTGGTTTTAAGCGATAGCCTTTACAAGAAGGACAAGCTTGCTGAGCCATATATTTCTCCATCTGCTCACGGACATAATCAGACGTTGTCTCTTTAAAGCGACGTTCCACATTGCGTACAACGCCCTCGAATTCAATCATTTGATCTCTGACATTACCAAACTCATTTTCATAATGAAAATGAATTTTATCTTTACCAGAACCGTATAAAATTTTATCCATTTTTTCTTTTGGAATATCCTTTACAGGAACATCCATCGGTATTTCATAGTGATCACATACTGCCTTTAGTAGCTGTGGATAATATTGGGAGCTTGTTGGTTCCCACGGAGCTATAGCATTTCCTAATAATGTACGATCCCAATCTGGTACTACTAAATCTAAATCGACTTCTTGTGTTGAACCTAGTCCATCACAGCTTGGACAGGCACCAAAAGGACTATTAAATGAAAACATGCGTGGCTCTAGCTCCCCAATAGAAAATCCACATAATGGGCAGGCATGATGCTCACTAAATAATAGCTCCTCATGCTCCATGACATCGACAAGAACACGTCCATCTGCTAAGCGTAACGCTGTTTCTAAGGAATCACTAAGACGAGCTGCAATACCTTCCTTCATCACAACACGATCGACTACGACTTCAATGGAGTGCTTCTTGTTTTTATCAAGTTCAATGGCATCATCTAAATCTCGTAATTCGCCATCAATACGGACACGCACAAAGCCTTGCTTTTTTAAATCTTCCAATAGCTTTACATGTGTCCCTTTACGTCCAGATACCATTGGCGCGAGAAGCTGCATCTTTGTTCGTTCTGGATACGTTAATAAGCGATCGACCATTTGCTCAATCGTTTGGGAAGTAATTTCAATGCCATGATTTGGACAAATAGGCTTGCCAATACGTGCATACAGTAAACGTAAATAATCATAGATTTCTGTTACCGTACCCACTGTTGAACGCGGGTTACGGCTCGTTGTTTTTTGATCAATCGAAATAGCAGGGGATAAGCCCTCTATCGCATCAACATCTGGTTTGTCCATTTGACCGAGAAATTGACGAGCATAGGCAGAAAGAGACTCTACATAACGACGTTGCCCCTCAGCATAAATCGTATCAAATGCTAATGACGATTTCCCTGAGCCTGATAAACCTGTTAATACAACTAATTGATCTCGTGGAATTGTCACATTAATATTTTTTAAATTATGTGCTCGTGCGCCTTGCACGACGATTTCAGTATTTTTCACAAGTCATTCACCCTTCTGCCTTCAATTCAAATATTGTATCGCGAAGCTCAGCAGCACGCTCGAAATCCAGTGCTTTTGCCGCTTCCTTCATTTCTACTTCTAGTGAAGCTAATAATTGCTCCTTCTCCACCTTTGTCAGCTTTTTGCCTTTTGTTGCCTTTGTTACATAGGATTCCTCTTCCTCAGCAACCTGTGACGCACGTATCACATCAGGGATTTTCTTAACAATCGTTTTTGGTGTAATACCATGTTCTTCGTTATACGCCATTTGTAATAAACGACGACGTTTCGTTTCCTCAATGGCCTTTTTCATGGAATCCGTTCTATTGTCTGCATACATAATGACATGACCATTGGCATTACGTGCAGCACGTCCAATAGTTTGAATTAATGAGCGTTCCGAGCGTAAAAACCCTTCCTTGTCAGCATCTAGAATTGCCACAAGTGACACCTCAGGAATATCTAGCCCCTCTCTCAAAAGGTTAATGCCAATTAACACATCATAAGTCCCTTTACGAAGCTCACGAATAATTTCAATACGTTCGAGTGTTTTAATCTCAGAATGCAGATATTCCACCTTTAAGCCCATTTCTTTCAAATAAGCTGATAAATCCTCTGACATTTTTTTCGTCAACGTTGTAACGAGCACTCGTTCATCACGAGCAATACGCCCCTGAATCTCATCGATTAAATCATCAATTTGCCCTTCAATAGGACGTACGTCAATTTGTGGATCAAGCAGCCCAGTTGGACGAATAATTTGCTGCACCATTTCCGGCGTATGCTCAAGCTCATATGGACCAGGTGTTGCCGATACATAAATAGCCTGATGTATATGTTTCTCATATTCTTCAAAACGTAAAGGGCGGTTATCAAGAGCTGACGGTAAACGGAAACCATGATCGACTAGTACACCTTTACGTGCCTGGTCACCATTGAACATTCCTCGAACTTGCGGCAGTGAAACGTGACTTTCATCAACTACCAGTAAAAAGTCATCAGGGAAATAATCAAGCAAAGTATAAGGAGTCGCTCCCGCTTCACGTAATGTTAAATGACGCGAATAGTTTTCAATCCCTGAGCAAAAGCCCATCTCACGCATCATTTCTAAATCATAGCGAGTGCGTTGCTCTAAACGCTGAGCCTCTAATAATTTATCCTCAGCACGTAAAAGAGCAAGTCGTTCCTCCAACTCTTTTTCAATATTTTCAATGGCTTTTCGCATTTTTTCTTCTCGTGTAACGAAGTGGGATGCTGGGAAAATAGCGACATGATCTCGATCTGATAAAATCTCACCTGTTAACGCATCTACTTCTCGAATGCGGTCTATTTCATCTCCGAAAAACTCTATGCGAATACAATGTTCATCTCGGGATGCTGGGAATATTTCCACCACATCCCCACGTACTCGGAACGTTCCGCGAGTAAAGCTGACATCATTGCGCTCATACTGAACATCTACCAGTTTTCGTAGCAGCTGATTACGTTCAATTTCCATTCCTGTACGAATTGATACAACCATTTCACGATATTCCTCTGGAGAACCTAAACCATAAATACAGGATACAGAAGCAATAATAATAACATCATCACGCTCAAATAATGCAGATGTGGCAGAGTGACGTAATTTATCGATTTCATCATTTATGCTTGAATCTTTTTCAATATAAGTATCTGTCTGTGGTACATAGGCCTCTGGCTGAAAGTAATCATAGTAGCTGACAAAGTATTCCACAGCATTATTCGGGAAAAACTCTTTAAATTCACTATACAATTGACCAGCTAGTGTTTTATTGTGTGCCATAATCAGTGTTGGTTTTTTGATCTGCTGGATAACGTTAGAGATGGTAAACGTTTTTCCTGTTCCTGTTGCACCAAGTAATGTTTGATGACGTTTACCTGCACGTACACCCTCCACTAATTCTGCAATTGCCTGTGGTTGATCCCCATTAGGCTGATATGGCGCTTGTAAATCAAATGCTTGCACACACGCCCCCGTCCTTTCCTTCCAATTTGTACATTTATTTTAGCATAGCAGCACTAAAATTTCGAACATTTAACGAACGAATGTTTGTAAATTGTTTTCTCTTTCGCTAATATGACAGTATAATTATTTATCATTCAAGTATATTGTGGAGCACCTTTCTACTCCTATAATAGCCGCTTCATCCAGTTTTCAAGCTCTTCAGCTGAACGGATTCCTTTTAATGCCTAGTTTTCTTAAATATTGAGCAGAGAACATGTTTCTTAGTGGTTCCTCCCCGTTGTTGAGTAGTATTTACGCTTTTGAGCAACTCTTCTCACTCTACTCTTTTTGAGTGACTCCCATCAATTAAGGAGATTCCACTCTTATTGAGCGATTCCCGTCACTAATCGAGCAAATCCCCCCCTTTTTCCGAGCAACTTTACCAGTTAATTCTTTTACTAATTTGTACACAAAAAAATCCCGCCCTCCAATTTTCGGGAGAGCGGGCTCGTCATATTATTCACTTGCTGCTTGGCGTAATACTGTTAGTTCATGTGCGTATAGATGAAATGCCTTTTCATCTTTTTCATCGAGTGCTCTATCTACCAGAACCATGAGCTGCTCTTCACGATGCATACGCTGGATTTGATTTAAAAATAAATCTAAATAAATCTCGTTCAATAATTTCTCTGCCTCATCAACTTTCTTTGACTGACCAACGGCTTTTAGAAAATCTGTATACGAATAATATTTATCCAACGATCTCACCTCGATCCTTTTCTAAATTATATGAAAATTGAAATTAAAAAGCAATGCTTAAGAACTGAAAATAACTTGGATTAGCCACTAATCTCTGTTCATTTAAAGTAAACTCTCTACACGTTTTCTTCATTTATCAATAGGTTTCACGATTAATCTATATTGTCAATAATTTATTTTATCCTCTACACTACAGCTATCAATAGAAAAAAGGAGGAACTCCATTTATGCAAACAAACTATGTCAATGGATATTTAATGTCTTTCAACACCTATTTACTTGAACCTGTCCAACATGGGTCAAAAATCTTCACACGGGTTATTGACAAACATAATGAGCTAATCGTTACTCGTAAACCTATGCACGTACTACGAAAAACTTGTATCTCACTTGGAACAACCTATGAAGCTGCGAAATATTCCGCTAAACGCTTTTTTGGCAATCAGCATAAACTACCAATCGTAGTAGCTTTTGATTATGGTTTCCCATGTATCTTTTTACCAACTTATTCTCCGAACTCCATTCATAATATTTGGATTGGACTTCACGCCATTTCGAATATTATACCGAGTAAATTAGGCTGTATTATCACGCTAAAAAACGATAAGCAAATAGAATTACCTATTCAATATGCATCTATCAGTAAACAATTTGTCAATGCATCAATGCTCTATAAGTATTACATGAATGAACGAAAGAGCATTAGTCATGATGCCCCCTATCATCCACCTTTCTAAAATTGAATAAAAAAATTCCCTTCAGGTGCACAAAGTTTCTGTGCCCTTGAAGGGATCTTATTAGCCAATTTTTGAACGTAAGTATGCATTAATGAATGGATCTAAATCGCCATCCATCACTGCTCCTACATTACCTGTTTCTTCATTTGTACGATGATCCTTCACCATTGAATATGGATGGAATACATATGAGCGAATTTGTGAGCCCCAGCCGATTTCTTTCTGCTCACCACGAATTTCATTTAACTGTGACTGTTGTTTATCCAGCTCTAATTGATATAATTTACCTTTCAACATTGTCATCGCTTTTTCACGGTTTTTAATTTGTGAGCGTTCAGCCTGACATTGTACAATGGTACCGGTCGGGATGTGAGTAATGCGGACAGCTGAGTCTGTTGTATTAATATGCTGACCACCTGCACCTGTTGCACGATACGTATCAATCTTTAAATCCTCTGTACGAATATCAATTTCGATATTGTCATCGAATTCAGGCATGACATCGCAAGATACAAAAGATGTATGGCGACGACCTGAAGAATCAAATGGAGAGATACGCACTAGACGATGAACTCCTTTTTCAGCCTGTAAATATCCGTAAGCATTGTGACCTTTAATGGACAATGTTACTGATTTAATGCCTGCCTCATCACCTGGTAAATAATCCACTGTTTCAACTTTAAAACCACGTTTTTCTGCCCAGCGTGTATACATACGAAGAAGCATAGATCCCCAGTCTTGAGACTCTGTACCACCTGCTCCTGGATGAAGCTCCAAAATTGCATTATTTTGGTCATATGGGCCACTTAATAACAGTTGTAGCTCAAAATCACTTATTTTTTGCTGAAATTCTACTAGTTCTTTCCCTAGTTCCTCTTGCAATTCTTCGTCCGGCTCTTCACGTAAAAGCTCTAGTGTCATATCTAAATTCTCATGTGTTTCTATTAAATCTTTATATTCATTGACAATTGCTTTTAGGCCATTTCCTTCATTAATGACAACTTGCGCAGCTTGTTGGTCATCCCAGAAGCCTGGCTCTAGCATCATTTCATCTAATTCCTGAATACGCGCCTCTTTATTTTCTAAGTCAAAGAGACCCCCTGAAATCCGCCAGTTTTTTGGCTGAAGTGTCTAATGCATTACGTACATCTGCTAATTCAATCATTGTTAAATCCTCCGGACATAATTAATGAGGCTATCCTTGAAAAATGTATTAGAAATACCAATAGCTTTAGCCCCGTATTTTATTATTATAACGTTTTTACGTCAGAAAACATACTTTTTTAAAATATCAGCATGATGCCTAACAGTTTATTCAAATTGAACTTCATTCTCATACAAGGTATTGAATGTTGGCATACGTTGAAAGACTTTTACTCGATCATATTGAACATGTAGGTGCTTAGTACGATTCTCCAGTTTATATTTTAATAAAAAGGCTCTTTGAATTCGATATTCAAATACATTCACACTAATATCTACATCGAATTCATTACCATCCATAAAAAATACTTTTGTGTTCTTTTTATCTATAGCTTGATAATCCTCTATATGATGTACAGCAAACCACATACATTCTGGTCGTCGATATGATCTACTTGGAAACCAAACATTATTACTTTGCTCATGAACAATTATAGGATTCTTATTGAGCTTGCCAAGTATCATTTTGGAGCCATCAAAAGCTCCCCTTAAACTAGAGCCAAAATAACGTAAATTAAAGTCCATCAATTTTGTTGGCGGTAATTTCGATATAAATTGATTATCCCTTTCTATTACACGTGTACACAAGTTTCCAAAGGCATCATACACAGGCATATACAGCATCGTTTCACTTCTCATAATGTTCTCTTTATGCATCGATATTCCCCCTTATGAAATTTATGTTTATATTCAGCAGTAAAAGGGAATATACTAAATATATATTGGTATACCCCAATGTATATCCTCGAGACGGTCCCCCAGACTGTTTACTCGAGGATTTTTTTATCCACACATACACCACCCCCTTTTCTTCAAAGAAAGCTTGTTCAAACTAATCAATGACGAGGGAATAAGTTTCCTCTGTTAATATTCCTGCTAGCACTTAATACATCTATTTTATTATCCAAACAGTTACTTTTACTTATAAAATATAGAATTAGGAGATAAAAAGTATTTTTTTGTTGAACTAAATCCCTATTGATTTACAGCTATTGTATACTCATATATTTCAATTGTCTATAAATTCTGACTTTTTTCTACTTATTTTCCTTCATTAGCTATTTTTAAATATAGAAAAAGATCATTTTAACACGAGGCTAAAATGATCTTTTTTCAGTTATTATTGAGCTGCACCATGGCAGTTTTTAAATTTCTTACCACTTCCGCATGGACATAAATCATTACGTCCAATATTTTCAGCCTTACGCACCGGTTGCTTTTTAGGAGCAGAACCGCCATCCTCTTTCGGATTAACAGCTTGACCTTTGGCAACTTCTTCACGCTCTAAATTATTGTGGATTTCTGCCTTCATCGCATATTTTGCTACATCTTCTCGGATCGAAGCAACCATATCCTCAAACATAGCAAAGCCTTCTTGTTGATACTCACGAAGGGGGTCGTTTTGACCATATGCGCGAAGATGAATACCTTGGCGCAGCTGATCCATTGCATCAATATGATCAATCCACTTTGTATCAATTGAACGTAATAAAATAACTTTTTCAAATTCACGCATTCGCTCTGGTGTAAGATTTGTCTCTTTTTCATCATAACGCACATGTACTGCATCTGAAATCATCTGATTAATATCCTCTGCAGCTTTACCTTGAAAATCTTCCACCTTAAGCCCGCCTTCATCAAGCAGGTTCGCAGCAACAAAATCTTCAATAGCTTTTAAATTCCAATCTTTTTGCTCGCCTTGCGTAAACATGCCCACCACATTGTCAATTGTCTCTTGAATCATAGACTCAACAAGCACACGCATATTTTCTGTTTCGAGTACATCATAACGCTCTTTATAAATAATCTCACGCTGTTGGCGTAATACATCATCATATTGTAATAAACGTTTACGTGCGTCAAAGTTATTGCCTTCTACACGTTTTTGAGCTGATTCGACTGCCTTCGACACAACCTTGGATTGCAGCGGCTGTGAATCATCCATACCAAGTCGCATCATCATGGATTTCATATTATCAGAGCCGAAACGACGCATCAGTTCATCTTCTAGTGACAGATAAAATTGTGTAACCCCTGGATTCCCCTGACGACCAGAACGACCACGTAGCTGATTATCGATACGACGAGATTCGTGACGCTCTGTACCTATAACGGCTAAACCGCCAAGCTCCATTACACCTTCCCCTGGTTTAATATCAGTACCACGACCAGCCATATTCGTTGCGATTGTCACTGCACCCTTCGTACCAGCATTCGCAATAATTTCTGCTTCACGTTCATGGTTTTTCGCATTCAAAACATTATGAGGAATTTTATGTTTATCTAATAAATTTGAAATAATTTCAGATGTTTCAATCGCAACTGTACCAACTAGAACAGGTTGTCCAGCTCTATGACGCTCTGCAATATCTGCAGCTACCGCTTTATATTTCCCTTCCATTGAAGCAAAAATTAAGTCTGGACGGTCATCACGAGCAATTGGCTTATTCGTAGGAATAGCTATAACACTCATATTGTAAATATTACGGAATTCCTCTTCCTCTGTTTTCGCTGTACCAGTCATCCCAGCAAGCTTTTGGTACATACGGAAGTAGTTTTGGAAGGTGATTGTCGCCATTGTCATTGACTCATTTTGAATTTCTACGCCTTCTTTGGCCTCAATGGCTTGGTGTAGTCCATCTGAATAGCGGCGACCTTTCATTAAACGACCTGTAAAGCCATCAACAATGATAATTTCGCCTTCCTGTACAACATAGTCCACATCATTATGCATACTTACATGTGCTTTTAACGATTGATTAATAGCATGGTTTAAGCGAACATGTGTTAAATCAAATAAATTGTCAACACCAAATGCTTTCTCTGCTTTTTCTACACCAGCATCTGTTAACGTAACGCCTTTTGTCGATTCCTCATATGTGTAATCTGTTTCCGCATTTAACATACGAACAAACGCATTAGACTGTTTATAAAGCTGTGCTGATTTCCCAGCCTGACCTGAAATAATCAATGGTGTACGCGCTTCGTCGATTAAAATCGAGTCTACCTCATCGATAACCGCATAATGAAGTGGACGCTGTACACGCTCCTCTTTATAAAGCACCATATTATCACGTAAATAGTCAAAGCCCAGCTCATTGTTCGTACCATACGTAATATCCGCTTCATAGGCCGCACGTTTCTCTTCTTTTGATAGGCTGTTCAAGTTTAAACCAACCGTTAAGCCTAAGAAGTTATAAAGCTCCCCCATTTCTGCAGCATCACGACTTGCTAAATATTCATTGACTGTGACAACATGTACTCCTTTTCCAGTAAGGGCATTCAAATAAACAGCCATTGTAGCCGTTAATGTTTTCCCCTCACCTGTTTTCATTTCTGCAATATTCCCTTCATCGAGTGCAGAGGCACCCATAATTTGAACGCGGAATGGGTACATCTCTAATACACGCTTCGATGCTTCACGACAAACTGCAAAAGCTTCCGCTCGAATCGAATCTAAATTCTCTCCGTCGGCAAAGCGTTTTTTAAATTCTTCTGTTTTTGCTTGTAATTGATCATCTGAAAGCTGCTCCATTTGAGAAGCAAAGCTCTCTACCTGGTCAGCGATTTTTTCTAATTTTTTTAACTCACGTTTATTGAAATCAAATAATTTATTTAATAGGTTTGCCATGAATTTTTTCACTTCCTATATAGTCTCAAATTTCATTTTACCATTGCGTAACAGTTTCATGCAAACAGTCTCCCTAGTCAGTAAGGCTGTTATTGGAATTATAGACTAAAAAAAGCTCCCGCTATAGCGAGAGCCTCTATGCCTGTGAAGTTAAGTTGTTTCGATTAAGCCGTATTTACCATCCTTGCGTTTATAGACAATATTCGTACCATTGGATTCAGCATCTGTAAAGACATAGAAATCATGACCTAGCATATTCATTTGTAGTACAGCTTCTTCTTGATCCATTGGTTTTAAATCAAATTGCTTTGTACGAACAATTGAGTATTCTTCTTCCTCAGGTACTGCATCTACAGTTGCTTGTGAAGTAGCAAAATAAAGGCCTGCACCCTCGCGCTCACGGAATTTACGGTTTACCTTTGTTTTATGCTTACGAATCTGACGTTCTAATTTATCAACGATTAAATCAACCGCAGCATACATATCATTATGACGCTCTTCTGCACGAAGAGTTAAATTTTTCATTGGAATAGTAACTTCCACTTTAGTCTGTTTGTCATTATAAACCTTTAAATTTACGTTAGCGTTGGCGTTAACATCTTCGTTAAAATAACGTTCAACTTTGTCGATTTTATTCTCTACATACTCTCGAATAGCTGGAGTTACCTCAATATTTTCACCACGAATGTTAAAGTTTAACATGTAAACTCCTCCTTTATAACTGCTATACTATCTAATTCTACACAAGTGTGTGGAATTCCTCTAAATTAATTCTTTTTTTCACAAAAAATTTACGAATTATTTTTAATTTTTGCCTCAGCCGCTTCTTTTTTTCGACGCAATTTTAATTCTTCGACAATCAAATCCTCAACAGCCCCTTGATTATTGAAAAACACACCATATTGCTTGCCATTTCCAAAAGGACGACTCCAAATGATTTCTCCATAAGCCCGTACCTCTCTAGTATCAAGCACAAAACGGAGATCCAAAGGAGGAGGATTAACGCCTAAATCCACCTCAGTAAACATTTTTAAACCACGTGGACTAATATCAAGCAACTCAGCCATGGCTGTTTGCTCTTGATTGACCCTGCCATCCTCATATATAGCAAAAGTCATTGTAATCGGTTCTTCGAATTTAAATCGAAAGCCTTCTTGACGCTTAAATATCATTTTCCCACCCCAATACTTTTCCAAACATTTATTTAGCTTGATTATGACACGAATGCACGATTTACATCCAGAGGGAATAAGTAACATATTTTACCGTTTTATGAACTAAATAATGACCATATAGGCTTATGTCTATTCCTACCTTTAAAACGCTTTAAAAATATAGGTTTTTTCATAAACGTGTTCTAGTTTCGGTCTTTTCTCATAATAAAGGAGACCATCAATTGGTGATGGTCTCCATATTGTTGACAAATCATAAAAATTCATATTATTAATTTTTTTAGTACCGTGAAATACAAGCATTGCCTACACTTAAGTTATACAAGAACAATAAATATATACTATTTTTTACCATCATAGTACATACCATCCATAACACGTACATTACTATAAGGGTTTAAATATTGTTGTTCAGACTTCTTTGATTGCTGTAAGTTCTTCATATCTATTTTGATAGCAATCATTACCTTTTCAAGTCTACTTTGAATGCCTTGATCTAATTCAATTAGATGTGGTGTTAACTGATGACCTTCAAGTGTTACATTACTAGAAGCCAAAACCTCATCAAGGAGTTGCCCCCGCTTATCGAGCAAGTTTTCTATCTTTACGATATAAGTATCACGTTCCTCACCTTCAGCTATTTCATTCAAGTGTTCATAAAGTTGCGCTGATGTCGCAAGTAATTTTTCAATAGGACCCATCATATTTGATTAGCATTCCCATATTGTTGTTGTCGATTTATACGAAGTACTTCCTTCCAAGTATCACGAAATTCAGTGACTAAGCCTTCCACTTCTTCAATAATCGCAATATCGCTTTTTACATTTGCTTCTATTAAACGTCTATTCATATATTCATATAATGCTAACATATTTTTTGAAACCTCAATGTCCATATTTAAAGTTAACATGAATTCATTTATAATGGCTTGGGCTTTTTGAAGATTTTTGTTTTTATCGACGATGTTTTTCTCAACAATAGCCTCTTTTGCCTTATGCAAAAATTTAAGACAGCCATTATAGAGCATAAGCGTTAACTCACCTGGTGATGCCGTAGTGACACTATTTTGTTTATATACATTATGTGCTGATGTTTGCGCTGCCAATTGAGACAACTCCTTTACATGACCTTTTAACTACATTATACCTTATTTTCCACCAAATTGCGCTAAAGCACCTGATTGTGAGTTTGCCTTATTTATAGCTTGCTCCATTGCAGTGAATTGCTTCCAGTATCGAGTCTCTACATTTTTTAGTCGTTCTTGTAATTTTGTAATACGTTCATCGGTTGAGATTAAAGATTTACCCAATGCAAATTGACCGTCGGTCATCGTTGCACGTCCAGCTTTACTCTCGATTTTTTGCATAAAGTCCGTAACTGATTTACGCATACGTACTAACAGTCCGCGCGTATCCTCACCTGTCGTTATATCCTTTGTACCCGATTGTGTCAACGTATTTACTACACGATCAGGGTCATCTGTTAATGCTTTACGTAACTTCGTATCATCAATAATTAACTTACCACCATCTTTATAAGAACTAGAAGTGGTGATACCCATTTCGGCAAGTGTATCTATCACATTATCCCCTTGGCCATTAACTCGCCCACCTAGCGCATTACGCATATCACTTAACCCACTACGTAGAATGGCATCACTACGTAAAAGGCCGCTTTTTGCTTTTTCATCCCATAATTTTTGTTCACTTTCTGACATATCCTTACGTTGTTCCGCTGTTAGAGGTGCATAAGCACGGTATTTCGACTCAGTTAACTGGTCATTAATACCCGCTATTAACTCATTATATTTGTTTACAAATTCTTTTATTTTGTCCACCATGGTATCGATGTCATTAGTAGAAGTTACACTTACTCCATCAGTTGGTGTACCAATTATAGAATTATTGGCATCATTAATATTCCCCTCATTGAAGGTACCATTCAAATTAATATCATAGCCTGAGATATTTACAGAATTAGATCTACTTTCCATGACTAAACCGTTAACTGCATAGACTGCATTTTGACTTCTATTCGCAGCTAAATCTATATTTCCATCACTGGTAACTTGACCTTGTGTAAGGAAACCCAATTGGCCTAAAAGCTGTTTCCCAGAACTATCTGCTGCTCCTCCAACTTGAATTTCACTTGTTACATTCGAATCTTTTGCTTTACCTGTATTATTGGTGGACATAGTTATTTGACCATTTGAGAAAATTGCTGTCACGCCTGCACCTGAAGAATTTAAACGCTTAATGAACGAATCAATCGTATCATCTTTCGTAAATGAAATTGACGTTTCTTTCATTTCTCCATTTGCTTGTATAACATTTAATGTTAGCTTATCCTCACCACCATCAAGCCCCAGACCTAAATGACCTAATTTACTACTACCTGTTGTTTGTTGCCCTTGTGAAGTATCTTGGATAAAATGGGAATTGCTAGTAGTAGCTGTTTTTTTAATACCCAGTTGTGTAAGTATTTTATAGGAGCTATCATCTGCTGCTGTTACTGACTTTTTAGTATCTGTAGCAGCAATAGAAAACTTTCCTGTACTTTTATCGTAAGATGCTTTCAGACCAGAATCAATAGCGTTTAATTTACCTAGAAGCGAGTCGATTGTATCATCCGCTTCGATCGTAAATGATTTTACGTCGTCCCCGACTTTTAAAGCTAATGTACCAGTTGTAAAACCAAGGTCAGTTAATTTTGTTTCTTTTGATGCATTCGTTTTACCATCAGCTAATTTAATAGCTGTTGATTGATTAGTAGTTGTAAAACCAAACTCTTTTAACTTTTCCTCACTCGCACTATCTGCAAATGAGTAACTAACATCTTTACCACCAATTGTCAGTCTTCCTGTCGATGCATCAAATTTAGAGTCCTTTAAACCAACTTCATCACTCTGTAATTTTGCAACAAAGCTATCAATTGTTTCATTTTGACTGAATGTGATTGTTTTTTCACTTGTTGTTGATACACCATTGGTATCCGTTGTGGTTACGTTTAACTTAATCTCTCCACCAGTAACACCAAGATCATTTAAAGTATCTCCGCCATTGACATAACGGTGTGTCGTATTTTGTACATTTTTAACGCCCGTACTAGCATTTGTTGCAAGTTGTTTGACTGCTTGGATATCTAAGCTTCCAGCAGCACCAGAACCTGCCTTTGCAGATACTTTGCTACTGTTTGTACCACTTATACTAGGCGTTTTCGTTACAAATTTATTCGACATTATTAAATTGTCAAATGTATAGTTACTAAATGTGTTTAATTTTGTATTTATACTACGGTATGCATCCCGTTGCCATTCATATTTAGTTTTTTGTTGTTGTAATTTGTATAATGGCGCACGTTCAGCATTCATTATTTTTTCTACTAAAGCATCAATATCCATACCTGATACTAGTCCACCTACACGATTAATCATAATTCCATTCATCCTCCTACTATTTCAATTAGATTTTTTCATCTACAATCATTCCTACCATTTTTTGCATTTCATAAAATGCGTCGAGCAATTTTTTTGGTGGAATCTCTTTGACAACTTCATCTGTATCCCTGTTCACAACCGCTACATAATAACGTTCTAAGCCTTCATGGTATACAAATTTTGAAGAACTTTGATTAATCTCCAGAAAATCATTTACTGCAACAATGGCTTGCAGAAGTTTTTCTTTTGAAATTTCTTGCTCGTCAACAACAGTAGTTATATTTTCTACTACTGGTTGAGAATCGACTTTAGTAAAAACATTAGATGTTACACTTCCCTGCCCATTAACAACTTTCGCATTATTTGTAGCAGAGCTTGTATCAATAGATTGTCCTTGCGCAGCGATACGCATTGTACTCAACCTCCTAAACTTTTCTTTTCTTATCAATATTATCGGAAGCATTTTGTATTGTTTCACGTTTTTGGTTAAACAAAAATGATTGAGGCGTTTAAAGACCTATAAATTCATTCTCAGTTCTCGCTTAAAAATTTCAGAAATTTCGGTAAAATTCATTTTCACATTGTCCTAATATACAGTTTATATAAACATCTAAATGACATTTTAGTAATACTTTAAAAACCTCGTACCTAGCAGAAGATTCAGAATTTTAGGCATATATTATTAATCAAAATATCCATTTTATTTTTTAAAAAATTTCTTTCTAGTGAAATGAAATGCTCTACCAATGGCTTGTTTTAATAAAGATGTACTGCCTGCACACCAAAAAGTTCTTATTGAGCCAAGAATTTAAAATGCCTTCAAAATGTATTTATAGTTTGTATCAATATTAAAGGTATCAAGGAAGTTGCTTTCTATTAATGGATGGATGGATGGATTAATATTATTACGATTAATTCCCCCTCAATTCAAGTCCTTTCAATTTATAATTTTACTTTCATATCGTGCTATGCTGCTGACTTTTTCTACTGCTTCTTCTTCAGTCAATTTGCAAACACCAATATAAATCTTACACTTTGGCTCAGTACCTGAAGGCCGAATACAAATTCAGGAACCATTCTAATATGTATTTCAAAACATCTGCTGTTGGTAAAGACAATGGTTTTGCTTCGCCATTTGCAAAGTTTGCAAGCCCTGCTGCATAATCTTCTATGATTGCAACAGAAATTCCGTCAATTTCTTTTAATGGCATTTCGCGTAATCTCTTCATTATACTCGCTATTTTTTTCTGTCCTTCCACAACCTCAAATGTGGAAGACAATAGCTTTTCTTGATAGTGTCCATAGCTTTCATAAAGTGCCTTGAGTGCGTCTAACAATGTATGATTTTTTTCATGATAATAAGCAGCTATTTCTGCTGTTAGTAATGCTATTTGTACAGCATCCTTTTCACATACAAAGTCACCTGCCAAATATCCATAACTTTCTTCATAACTAAAGATAAATGTATCTACTCCAGACGCCTCAAACTCTGCTATTTTTTCAGCGATATATTTAAAGCCAGCCAGGGTGTCAATAACTGCCACATCATAAGATTTCGCAATCGCAGTTCCTAATTCATACGTCACAATTGTTTTTAGCATTGCTGCATTACCAGGTAATATACCTGCTTTTTGTCTACTTGTTAAAACATATTGCAAGAGAAGTGCTCTAGTTGGTTACCACTTAGTAATGTATTTCCTTCTCCATTTGTAAATAGCTACTCCGAGTCAATCAGCATCTGGATCTGTTGCAAGTAATAAATCAGCCCCAACTTGTTGTCCAAGTTTCATTGCCATATTGAACGATGCTCGTTCTTCAGGCTTCGGATAGCTTACTGTGGGAAAATATGCACGCATCGCTGGGATAAGACCAGATCCATGGAGCGGTGTATAAACAATCGATAAATCTTTCGTGTTTTCTAATTTCCATACTAACGTTTGTAGTGCTTGGTGATATGTATCATCAATTTTTTTTAGAATTTCTGTGCAGTAGCCTGATGAAAGTAAAACTTTTTTATAAAGAAGGAAGTGTAAAGATATCTTCAACATTTTTCATATGCATAACAATTTAATCTGCAAACTGAGGTGTCAATTGTGCTACATCTTCACGATAAACTTTAAAACCATTATAATCTTTAGGATTATGACTTGCTGTAATAACGATACCTGCAAATGTCGTTAAATAACGCACAGCAAAGCTTAACATTGGTGTAGGTCGGCTTTCCTCAGAAAGGAGCCCCCTACACCTATCACTAGTAGAACATTTGCACTTTTTATGACTTCATTTGCAACTCGTTAAATTGCAAATATATCGTGAAGTGTACTTTGATTGTAATGAGAAACATCGTGTAGACTATCAACCTGAGTAATTGAGATAGTGTTTATCGTTTGTAATTTAATCATGCTTTCAGCTCCTGAAAAAAGCTTGCCCTAACTTAAAGCAAGCCAAAGTTGTTACTATTTACTCTGGCTATTCAAGCAATTCTTTAAGATTCGACACAATAATGGCTAAATCTTCTGTTGTCATTCTTGGATGAATTGGCAATGTTAACGCTTTTTCATACCAGCTTTCTGCTTTAGGACACAATCCTCGTTGATATCCTAACTGCTGATAATAAGGATGCCAGTAAACAGGAATATAGTGCACATGCACACCGATATTCAACGCTCGCATTTGTTCAAATATGAATTTACGTGAAACACCCTCAAGTTGTACCATATATAAATGCCAACCTGATTTAGTCCTTTCAAGTTGTTGAGGTATAATTATTTTTTCTTCATTTTGGAATGATTCTGTATACAAAGTTGCTATTTCGCGACGCTGTTTAATAAAAGCATCCAGCTTCTTCAATTGAGATAAACCCAGTGCTGCCTGTAAATCCGTCATCCGGTAATTATAACCCAAGTCCGTCATTTCATAATACCAACCACCTTGATTAGCTGAATATTCAGTATGCGCTATACCATGGCTACGGAATAACTGGAGTTTACGATAATATTCTTCATTGTTTGTTACGATGATGCCACCTTCTGCTGTCGTAATAGGCTTGACAGGATGAAAGCTAAACATTGTCATATCTGCCTGTGTACCAACCTTTTTTCCTTTATACTCGGCACCGAGTGAATGTGCACCATCTTCAATAACAACTAAATTATACTCACGAGCGATGTCCATGATTGCATCCATATCGGCAGGCTGACCTGTAAAATCTACAGGAATAATAGCCTTCGTGTGAGAAGTAATTTTCTTTTTCACTTCAATCGGATCAATATTGTACGTTCGTGCATCAATATCGGCAAAAACCACTGTTCCACCCATATAACGAACACAGTTAGCACTTGCCGCAAATGTTATTGGTGCTGTAATGACTTCATCGCCTTCTCTTACGCCTGCTGCATAACAAGCTGCATGAAGTGCTGCGGTTCCATTGCAAAAAGCAACCGCATATTTTGCATCAACATATTCTGCAATACCCTGTTCAAATTGTTGAACCATTGGACCCTGTGTTAAAAAAGGAGAGCGCAGTGTTTCAACTACTACTTGTATATCTTCTTCATCAATAGCTTGGCGACCATAGGATAAATACTCAGTTAATTTTTTCATACCTACTCCTCTTTTCTAAAGCAGAAATAATAGGTGGATTAATTTTTGGTAATTTACCATCTAAAAACTGGTCCACACTATCGTTATTATATTGGTTATAAACAAAACCTAAATGCTGTGGTAACCAGTCAGTAGTAACCCAGAGTTTACCTCGAATAACCCATTCTTTAGGGATTTCCCAATCAAATAGTTGAGTGCCTGAAGGAACCCCTTCCAATTTTAACGGGATATATTCTTCTAAAATTTGGATTGTCTCTCGAACACCTTGTCCTGTAATACTGTGCATTATAGGAAAAAGCCGATCGAATAGTCTATCCATTTCTTGTATTTCGTTCACAGTAAAAGCTCCCAACTTAAAGGTGTCCCTTTTTTCACATCTTTTTTGATTGCCTTGCCTAATACTAAATCATAATATTTCGTAGATAAGCCAAGGCCAGGACGCACATTTCGAACATTTTCTTCTGTTAAAATATCGCCTGCTTTTAAATCTTCCCCTATGTATAAAGAACGTCTGAATTTTGTGGAATCCTTCTCAGCATCAGTTGGCCCATATTGAATTTGTCCTAAGCTTTGCCATGCACGCTCTGTTTCCTCAACTAACATTTTTAGCTCATGCGGTTCCATGGAAAATGCAGAATCCACTCCCCCCTCTGTACGAGAAGTTGTAAAATGTTTCTCTATAACGGATGCTCCAAGGGTTACTGCGGCAACCGAAACCCCAACCCCCATCGTATGATCCGATAAACCGATCTCCGTTCCAAATAGTTCACGCATATGTGGTATAGTAGCTAAATTAGAGTTAGCTGGTGTTGCTGGGTACGTACTTGTACATTTTAATAATACAATTTGATGATTGCCTTCAGCTCTCGCAGCGCGAACCGCTTCATCAAGCTCTGCAGCTGTCGCCATACCTGTCGAAATAATTATTGGTTTACCTGTTCGTGCAACTTTTCGAATTAATGGTATATCCACATTTTCAAAAGAAGCAATTTTATAGGCAGGTACATTCAATGTTTCTAAAAAATCAACAGCGGTTTCATCAAATGGTGAACTGAATGCAAGTAATCCATGCGCCTTTGCACGGTTAAAAATCGCCTCATGCCATTCCCAAGGTGTATACGCTTCCTTATATAAATTATAAAGAGAGTTTCCCTTCCAAAGGTTTGCATCATCTTGAATAAAAAATTCATCGGTATGTACATCTAATGTTATGGTATCCGGTGTATAGGTTTGTAACTTTAAAGCATCTACACCTGCTTGTGCCGCTAAATCCACTAGATGTAAGGCTCTTTCTAAAGATTGATTGTGGTTACCTGACATTTCTGCAATAATAAATGGTTTTGTATGCTTACCAATTTCTTTATTTCCAATTTTAATCATCGTAACAACTCCATTATTTTTAATCTCCAAGCATTCGATTGTTCTGTAACTGTTAATTGTAGACCCGTTTTTTGTAAAGCTTCTACATTTATACTTCTTAAATTATTTAACAAAGTTTTATACGTTTCTACTGTTACCTCTTCATGCCAGCCTAAATTAATAACTGCCCCGAGTTTAGCAGCATAGTTGGTTGTAATTCGTTGATTCTCTGCTACAATTGTACTTGATGACGGCAAGCCGATATAGAAGCGCTCCCACATCGTACTTCCTCCTGTACCAATTGAAAAGTCTGCTTGTAGCATTAGCTGTGCCATATAGTTTATTTGACAGTGGTAATGATAGCCTCTCTCGCTACAAATTTGTTCAATTTTCTCTTTATGCATATTTCCATTACCGACTACGACATCAATATGAACAAACTCAACTTGTATTAATGCATCTAATATTTTCAACGTTTCATTTGTTGGATCTGTACCACCCATAAATACTAGAAGGTATTGGATACCATCACTTCTTTTACGTGACTCTTGGCGAGCAGCAATAAACTCATCACGCATTATTAAATAGTTTGGCCCAAGTAGCTTAATACAGTTTTTAGGCACTAAACCGTCATAACGTGCTTTAAAGTTAGGTACCATATTTTGATCGAGCAATATATCACAATCATGTGCTCTTGCCAAATCATCTATTGCCATTATCTTTTTAGTAAATTGTCTGATATCACGCTCCCACTGAATATCAATTTTATAATGATCGATAATATAAAGTTCAGCCTTTTCGGCCTGAAATATGGTTTCATAGCCTTGTTGAGTGACAAAACTGATTAAATTTCCTGCTAGTGGCTCCATCCAAAATCGCACATCACAGCCACAACGTTGTAAATTTTGAGCTATCGTTAAACATCGCATGACATGACCAGTACCCATTTTTACAGACGCATCTGTGCGGATTATCACTTTTATCATTAAATCACCGGCTTCTGCTCAATATGTGCATTGAGAATTGCAACTTTAGGTTTTTCCTGTAAATAACGAATAACCTCTGCACTCGAAATAAGTGGACTTTTAAAATGTTTTGCTACTGCTGAAATCAAATCGTAATCTTCCTTTGTATCTAACGTAATACGAAACTCAGGGGCCTGACGATTCTTAGGGGCTTTATAAGTAATCGCTTTAAATTGTTCTGCATATTCATATGCATAATACGTTACATGTTCACGATGACGAGGCTCCTTGCCAAGTTCATGAATACGCAGTAAAGCCTCATAAGAAATCATCTCAACGGCTAATCCTCGTGGTAAATGCCCATCAATTAATACAATATCTTTTCTTTTACTTGCCATTAATGCAACAATATCACTAGCCATCTCATAATCAACAAAAGGGCAATCCGATGTTACACGCATAACGTAATCAGGTTTATATATTTTAGCACATTGTACATAACGATCTAACACGTCCTCCTCCGCCCCTCGGAAGCACGCCACATCATGAGCCTTACACCAATTTTCAATCGTATCATCTTGCGGCAAATCACTTGTTGCGACAATCACTTCACTCACACCATGAATCGCCCTGCAACGTTTTACATCATATGTCAGTACATCTACATCACCAAGTGGCTTTAAAATTTTCCCTGGCAAGCGGGATGAACCCATTCTTGCTTGAATGATTATAATAGTCTTCATATGAAACCTCCGATAAATTAAAATTCCTTCATTTTTATTGTGACGATAGCTTAGTAAAGAGCAAACACGGGATTTCTTGGATAATTGGATAAGACAATAAACTTTCACTTGAGAAGTAGGCTCCATCAACTTTTTCTAGTGGCAATTTAGCAACAGGGCAACTCCAATTAAAAGAAATTTCGAACGACAAATTTAAATCCAACATCAATTTTTAATATCGATGTTGGATTTAAAGCGTTTAAGTTCTTGTCCATAGCTTTGTGTAGTTTTATTTTATAGCCTAGATTTACAGCATACTCATATAATTTATATATCCGTTGTGATCCACTCTATTCATTTACCTTCATTTGTAGCTAGTTCATAACACAGTTTTACAAGTAATATTTTAGCGCTCCACTTTCTCTTCTACCATTTAGCTCAATAGCTTAGAAAGTAAACACCATACCGAATTTCCAGTTACAAGTAACTCAAATATATTTCCCGCATCTACAAGTACGTTTTATATATGCTGTTCTTCTAAAAATACTTCTGCATATTTTATTCGTGACCAAGATAAATCGACCCCAGCTAAGCTTGATGGGCTTAATAATTAATCTTTTTACCAAAAGTACTAAGCTAAATTGCAAGAATACAAATGCAGCAGTCATTTTCGCTGTGACAATCTGTGTTTCCGTTCCTTCTTTTTCGCAGTTACGGTAATATTAAATGTATTGCACATGCTTAACTACTGCAATCTGTACAGGAATAATTTCTAACTAACATCGAAATTTGTGTACTCATTTCATGTGTACTTACATCGCAATACAAACAAACCTGCTTTTCTTCGTTTTAGCATTTTTATGATCCAATGATTATGCCAAATAATGCTATTTAAATAGTAAACTTCAAATACATCATTTTTTCTTAAAAATCATTCTAGCTAAGTAAGGATTTTCATTTTGGTATATAGACAATCCTTGGCCTTTATAATAATACTGATTAAAAAAACCATATTTAGTTTCTAAATCTTTTTTTAATTCATCTGAGTCAATATATCTTCTATAATGATTATTATATACTTTTTCAATTTTTTCGTCTTCAGTAGTTCTGAATTCCAATACTAATAAATCTTCGCTCTTTAAATTCTTTGATAAGATATGTAATAAAATCAATTCAGTTTCTTTATTTATAGAATGCAAAAAAAATCTACTGTAAATCATTAATTTCTTTGTCGTATTTTCCTCTATTGTAGAAACATATTCCAAGAACCTTTGTAAGTTACTTTTATCAGCAATATCTATATTAAAAAATTCAATATTACTAATATGCTTGACGTTTTCATTATTCATATTAATAGCTTCCGTTGATCTATCAATTCCATAAACCTGATATCCATCTTTTGCAAATGAGCGAGTATCTCTGCCTGAACCGCAACCAATATCAATAATTACTACATCTTCGTTGATTTCCTTTTTTATAAAAGAACAAAAAGTAGATTCTTCTTCAATAGCAACCTTTTTATAAAATTCATTCCAATAACTCACATTATTCTTTTCACTTACACTATTCATAATACCGCCTCCGGAAAAACCCATTTAATTCCAGTTAATAAATTCTTTAATATTTGAGAAAATATATGACTCGAAAAATTCTACTTTTTTAGGGTATAGAATACTTACATCTTCTTTCGTATCTTTATTAATATATTTCGTTGAATATTCATTAAATGATATTGTCAGATTTTTGTCTACGTTTTCTTTAGTTTCTAAGATAAATGTAAAGTCTTTTTCAGTAATTATTGCTTTATATGGCTGATTTGGATGAATAATTTGTGTAAAAGCATAATCTCTTTCAATAGTACCGCCTAATGCTTTTGGTAATTTTCCATCTATCCCCTTAGGTACTTCAATATTTGAATAAGCTAGTAAGCTTGGTAATATATCAACAGTTTCAATTATCTCATAAACATTAGCAGAAGGAACATCTTTACCCTGCATCATAAAAGGAACTTTAATTCTGCTATTATGATATAAGGTACCTTCCTTATTTAAGAAAGTTTGGCCATGATCTGAATGTAAAACGACAAGATACTCACTTTTATCATAATTTTTTTGGATAAAGCCAAATAATATACCTAAAAATATGTCTATGCGCTTTATTTCTTGTTTATATTTATAAATTTTCACTTCATCATACTTAGTCAATACAGATGTAGACCCTTTTTGTCGTTTATTTCTTTTCACCGTAATATCTGTATTCACTTCTGAAAACAGATGGCTTTCTATTTCATCAGGTACATTATGAAGGTCCATCATTGATAAATTTATGTAATTATTTGTATCTTTAAAAGATGAAATATGCTCAATAGCTTCTGTTACTACGTCCCTACAATCCATCCCTCCATGAAAACTCTCATAAACCAAACGGTTGACGCCTTTATAATATCCAAAACCTGCTGTTGTTCGCCAATTTGTATCAAAACGCGCTGTGTAAAAACCCGCTTCCTTAAAATATTCTGCCATTAATTTATTATGCTCTTCAAAAGAGTAGTGGTATTCTGGATGCAATAATCTATGTTTTGTTGCATATGTCCCAGTATTTATACTTGCTTTACTTGGTAATGTCCATTCACTATTAATAATACAATTTCCAGCGTTAAAGCCATTTTTGAAAAAAGCAGCTGTATTAGGCATTATATTTTTTAATCCTTCTTCTTCCAACACATCATAGGCTAAACCATCTACAAAAATTTTCATAACTAATTTCGGTTTATCCTTTCTAACTTTCAAAAGAATGGGAATTCCTATGAATATCGATTTATTTGTTTCAATTACTAGTTCACCAGGCTCATTAAATTTTAAATAATTGTACTTATTAATTGGTAATGTGTTCTCTTCAAAATCAACAATTTTATTATTATACGTGACTTTAATAACTGTATCATCTTCAGTTAATGATAGCGGTAGTACAAACGGTGTATCACTACTAAACGTATAATGAGCCTCTACCTGTTCACCATTTATTAGCTCCGTTTTGAAATAAAATTTGCTTTCTTTATTTATATTGGTCACTTGAAAAGATTGATACATATTAACTAAATAAGATTTCTCATTTTCATACTTAATAATTCTTCTGATTAAACTCTCTCCATTTAAATCCAATGGATACATTCTTCCATCCTGAACATTAACCTTTTTTACTATTTCTGCAATTTTCTCTTTCTTCAACATTACATCAGTTAAAGCAAATTCTTTTAATAACCTTTCAACATTTTCATCAGCACTCTTTTTATCATCTATGTTATTAGAATACTTAGCTGAAAATAAATAATGTTTAATTGCATTTAAATAGTCTTTTATTTCCCCATATAAAAAGCCTAAATTATAATAGATATCAAAATTAAATGGATGTTTTTTCAATCCCTCTTTTAAAATGTCAATTCCTTTATTTATCTCTCCTTGATAGAAACATAACGTAGCTTTCAAAGAAAAGTATCTTGCATCTTGTACAAGTTTCCCATATTGTTCGATTAACTCGTGAGCAACTTCTAAATCCACTCCAAATTGGATTTCTATTTCCTTAAATAAATTTTGAATTTCAACTTTTCTTTCTGATATCATATACCTCACCCTTTTTAGTTAATATCAATGGTTTAATTTATCTCTAAATGTTTCAACATAAATTTAGAATTTTTTTATATTGTTCCATTATCGACATGAACAACTGTACCTGTAATTGACTTTGCTTGATCAGAAAGTAAGAAAAGCACTGTACTAGCTACACTTGAAATATCCGTTTCCTTTTTCAAAGATGTTCTTTGGTAAATACGTGCCTTTTGATCCTCCGTCAATGAAGTACTCATCGATGTTTCCATAAAACCTGGTACAACACAGTTAGAACGGATGCCTTTGCTCCCCCATTCCCTAGCCATATTTTTAGAAAATGCCTCTATTGCTCCCTTAGATGCTGCATACATACTCAAACCTTTATATCCCGTATGGGCACTGATTGAGGATATATGCACGATTGAGCCCTGCGTTTTATGCAATAACATATCTCTAATGGCATATTTCGATAAATGCATAGCTGCAAATACATTCACTTGGAACATTGTCTGCAATTGTTGTATATTTAAGTTCGAAACAATATCGTCATAGGCCATTGCTGAATTATTAACGAGCCCGTAGATGGGGCCTATTTTACGAATCTTTTCCATATATAATTGCTTGACGCCATCCAAATCTGTTAAATCATAAGAAAGTGGTTTGAAACGACTTGGGTATTTTGCTAACATCTCGCCAACCACTTCTTCACTTGAACGACTAATACCAATAACGCCAAAATCCGTTTCAGCTAGTATTTGCTGAACAATCTCTCTCCCGACACCTCTTGAATCACCCGTCACAATAATCCACTTCATGTTCTGACCTTCTTTCCAGTTCGTGCACTAGGTAGTTCATCTACGAACTTAATAATGCGCGGCACTTTCCATTGTTGTAAATGAGTAGCTGCAAATTGTTTTATTTCTCTTTTCAGCTCTTTTTCATCCGTATCATCACTTTTTATAACATCCGCGACAAGCAGTTCCCCCGTAACACTATTTTTTTTAGATTTTACAACAATATCGATAACACCTGGTACTTGAGCAAGTAAACTCTCCACTTCAAGAGCATTTACTTTGTAACCTCCTACATTGATCATATCCGATTGACGTGATAGAAATTTAAAATGTGTTTCGTCAACAATCTCCACAAGATCTCCCGTGTGAAACCATTCATCATTTAATAAAAGTGAAGCTGAATGCCCAAGCAAGGAACGGTGTATACATAATTCCTTTTGTGTTGTAATTTTCACCCACTGCAGATGTTCTTCTCTAATTTCAAAGGTTTCGCTTTGCGTTGTGAATAGGCTCCCTACCTCCGTCGATGCATAAATATTTATCATTTTTGCATTAGGAAAAACATCCTTTAACTTATCTTCTAAAAATAAATCAAATTTTTCCCCGCCAAATGTTACTCTTTTAACCTTCGAATACGTATTTCCTTGCAAGTAAGGAAGAACATTTCTATAAAATGTTGCAGTCGCTGAAATATTAGTTACCTCATAGTCCTCTATCAATTCAGATGCCCTTTTCATAGACTCCCCAAAAACATAAATCAAAGTGTTTTTATTGAGAAATGCTTGAAAAAATACTTGTAACCCAGCCATGTGAGTAGGATTATATGCAAAAGCCCAAACAGCATTTTCAAATTTCGCATGTTCTTTTACGTTTCTTGTCAGTGTATAGAAGGAATGACTCATCTTTTTAGGACGCCCTGTCGTACCAGATGTATAAAGAGTTAATTGCCAGTTTTTTATATTTTTTATTCGTTGCATAACCTCATCAATCTTTTGAAAATTAAAGCGTTCTTTTAGTTTTGTCGTCAATGTTAATGCATTAACATTAATACCCAATTCAATTATCTCTTTATCAGAAAAATCCCCATCTAACACTTCAATTGGATAGTCAAAAAGCAAACTATGAATAATCCCTAAAAAAACATCGTATGGATGATTGTCCTTCACATATAGATAAGGAGATTCATTTTCCTTGTTGTTCAAATCCAATAGCAATTTCTCATAGGTATAGGCAATCTCATTATGTACTAAAAAAATCTTCTCCATGTTATACGCCTTCGATTTTAGCAAGGATTTCACCAATCGTTTGAACAATACCATCTTCAAAAATATCTACATCAAACTCATCTTCAATTCGAACTGTTAATTCCGCTAACATGAAAGAATCTAAAGTTAAATCCTCTCTTAAATCCATTGAGGCTTCCAAAGATTCAATAGACCCATGCCCTGCTTCTTCTCGCATTTCATTAATGATTAATAGTAATTTATTCATGTACTTTTTCTCCAATTCTAAGTTTTACTCTTCAAATTCACATACATACTTTTGAAATTTATTTTGCTTTAGCCAATCTTCCTTTAAAAGCTCCAATAAATTCAAATCCGAATACGAACCATTTTTAAAAATATGATCTTTATATACACCGACCATTCGATAACCATGCAATAAATTCAACTTGATGACATTACTATTCCCTTCCATTACTTCTGCCGTGATTTTGTGAAAATCATAGGTTAAAAATATATAATTATAAAAATATGGTGGTATAATGCCTCCATATAAGCGATATTTTTCTTCGCCAATATAGAAGCCCCAGCTCGTTCTTTTATTCACATGATCCATATTATTTAAAGAAATTACGCCTACTGGTTTTTCCTTTATTTCAATAATCCAATAAGCATCGGTTCCAGAATTTGAAATTCTTCTAAACCACTCTCTCTGTTTATTCATGTCTTTTTCAATATCTGTGTTCATAAATTGAGTGACATCTTCCTGCGTTCTCCATTCCAGAACTTGTTCAAGATGTTTTTCTCTAAGTTTAATAAAGCGAATCATTTAGAACCTCCATAAACATTCGGTTTCTGACATATAATTATATTATTTTTATCGGTAAAAAAAACGTTTTCTCCATATCTCTAGCATAACAGAAAAAACGACTTTCAGTTGATTATTGAAAGTCGCTTTTCTCTTTTTTACTTTTTATTAACGAATGATTTCATTATTGCAGACCAATCTTTTTCTAATCTCACAATATCTTCTTCTACTATAAGGTCACCCATCTGTACTTCAATCAGCTCTGTATCCGTCAATGCGTAAAGACAATGCTTTGAGCCAAGTGGAATACTTAATACATCTCCAGGTAAAACCATTTTTGCTTCATCATCTAGGATAAAAATCGCATCTCCCGATATAATGGTCCACACTTCAGATCGATAGTTATGATATTGATAACTTAAGTTTTTCCCTGCCTCAACACAAAGTCTTTTCGTTAAAATCTCGCGCCCATCTTTTCTCGTAACATCAAGCACTCGATACCAACCCCAACGACGTTCCTCATACATCGGTCTTGAAAATAGCCCCTCATGCAGCATATCTTTCATTCGCGAACTTGCTGGCTTATCTGTTACTAAAATACCATCAGCGCTAACAGCAACTACTGCATTGGAAATCCCAAGTACTTTAACAGGTAAATCAAGCTCATTAACAATATGCGTATTGTAGCTATCCTCACTTAATCCACCATTTCCAATAACCTGTTGAGACATCTCTTCTGTTAATGTATTCCATGTACCCAAGTCTTTCCAATAACCATCATAGGTTAAAGCAGTTATTTTAGTGAGTTTTTCTACTACTTCATAGTCAAAGCTATTTTTCGGTAATCTTGAAAATTGCTCTAGTAATTCTTCATATGAATCTGAAAATCCATCTTTGCTAAGTTTATTTAATAGTAACTTTAAAGGGAAAGTAAATACACCACTATTCCAATAAGCACCTTCACCAATTAACACTTCCGCAGCTTCTTCAGACGGTTTTTCAACAAAACGGGCAACTTGCATGAATTCAGTAAATTGCTTAGGTATTAAATAGCCATATTTAGAGGAAGGGTATGTAGGTTTTATCCCTAATAAACCAATCTCAGAATCGGTTGCCATAACAAGTTTTTCAAGTTTCTTCACCTGTTGATAAAAAGCAACATCTACAAAGGCATCCACTGAAACTACTCCAACAACCTCATCTTCCTTCATCCCTAAAGCTGAATTAAGATACGTACATGCTAGTGCGATTGCTGGATATGTATCACGTCTTTCTGGCTCTACGACAATCGGAATATCACCTAACTGATTCCGTAACATATCTACTTGTGCAGCATTCGTTGCCACAATCATGTCTTCCACAGCAACAATCTCTGACAATTGACGATACACACGTTGCACCATCGACTCTACTTCACCAATTTGCTCGTTATGTAATACTTTAAGGAACTGCTTTGCACGTGAGTCATTAGATAGTGGCCATAGTCTTGTACCAGATCCACCTGAAAGTAGAATTAGCTTCACTCACTTCACCACATTTCTTTAATCTGTACTGTATGATAATAATACTGGTCTTAGTTCACGCAAAGTAAATCTAAAAAGTGATTCATCTTTTTCACTATTTTCTATCAGCATCATATTATGCTGAGCATCTAAATAACCAGGAAATAGCAACAGAGATTGTTCTATATTATTAATCGCTTTTTCTTTATTGCCATTCATCGCATAAATAACACCTGAATTATTCAATGCTGCCCCGTGGGTTATATCTGCAGCAAGTATTTTTTCATATTCAGCCAATGCCTCATCAAATCGTTTTTCTTCAATATAAACAATAGATTTCAAGAAACAATAGGTCACATAGTGCAATGAATCTTCTAAAACTCGAGTATTTTCTAACAGTTCTTCGCATTGCTTCCACTGCTTATAACGAATTAAAAATAAAGCAAAATCTAAACTGTTTTTCTCCATTGTATAACTTCGTTTATAGATTTTTTCTTTAATATAATCCAAACCATATTGATCCATTATTAACTTTTCTGCATTATGTGAAGTACTCATACTAGAGGTAGTATTATTTGAATGACGTCGAATGTAAGAAAGAGGCCTATCAATATATTCTATTGAATAATTGCTATCTAAAAAACGCACCCACAGATCAACATCTTCTACATACTTAATTTGCGTATTAAACCCATGCAATTCATGTAAACGCTTTTTATTCACTAATACACCTGAAGGAGAAATAATAGGATTTCTTATTAAAGTATCGCAAAAGCCCTCTATCGCACTTAAGCGCTTACCGCTCAGTTGCGAAGAAATAACTTTAGAATGTTCGTTAATTTGATAATAAGCAGTATAAATTGCTGAAATATCTTCTGTAGCTTCATTTATTTTAGCTAAATAAGTTTCAACTAGATTTTCAGAACATTCATCATCAGCATCTAAAAATAATATCCAATCGCCAGTAGCTTCATGAATACCACTATTCCTTGCTGACGAAGCTCCAGCATTTGTTTGTGTATGCAATTTTATCAATGGATATGTTTGTGATAATTCGTGTACAATTTCTACTGTTTTATCTTCACTCCCATCATCTATAACAATAATTTCCTTTACAGTACAGGACTGCTTAATAATACTCTTTATTGCTCGACCGATAAACTTTTCTGCATTATAAGCAGGTATTACTGCTGAAATGTACACAAACTCACCCTTATCTCTATTCATAAATTATTTTCGCTTAAAAAGCGTGCAACCTCTTCTAAATTTACAACAACATCTTTAGTAATCAATATTTCTGTTTTGGTCTCATTACATTCCCAATCTGTTCGCTCACCTAAGTAAAAGTAATAAGCAATACCTATTTGACTACACAAAGCCCAATACATTGTAGGTACATAGATTGGATTAAATATTTCCAATAATTTCGTTCCCTCCCTACAATATACTAGGTTAGTTAATGCTGCCCCATGCGCAGAGACAATTACATCTGCATTATGAAATAGCTGTGCCTGTTCTGTTACACCATAATCTTCCATATTACATATGATAAAGCCCTGATGTTTTAACATCTCAATTAGTAAATCTTCATTTACTATGTTTCTATTCCCCGTTTTACCACGCGTTACATACAATTTATTCAAATCGTTTTTAGCCAGAATATTTTTATTTAAAAAGCCTTCTCTTAAAAAGTCACAGATCCAAGTAGCTACATACCCAGAATCAAACGCTGGACTATAAGGAACAATCAACTGATTGCCTTGAATAGCATAATTTTCACTTGAATTCACTATTTTTTTTACATCTATTCCTAATAACCGCAATGATTCATCTTGGTACTTATAACCTTGATAGTTACTTAAATAATAATCTAATTCAATCCCACTATCTTTTAATAACTTGAAACGTGGTAACTCCTCAACCATCCAATGATAATAATTATTGCCGCTCCATTTTGTTGTTGTAACTCCAACTTTACCATCTAGCTTTATAACAATTGGATTAGGATTCTTCATCTTCTCAAAATCGTACTGTTTCACACGTCGAGCATCCCATATATTCATATTCAATATACTATTCGTAGATAACTCATAGATCATATTACCTTCATCATCAAACGTTGCCCCATTGAGACCATATGTAAATCCGTTCTCTATAGTTAACAAAAATACATCCCCACTCGGTCTTGGTTGCTGTGGAAATATAAAGCTAGGGTACTGATTTCGAAAAGAAGATTTGGGTAATATAAAATCCTTCATTTGCTGATTTTTAATCATATATTTAATATCTATCTTTCCACTATACTGCTTTATGTAATCATCAAGAAAGAACATATTACCTTTTTTAGGTGTTTTTCCACCTTCAAATATGTAAAGATAATTCCAATTTGATTTTATAATATTACCTGGATATAAGTAATCTTGATGCTCTAATAACCCCATACTATCTAACTGGGATGCAATTTCAGTTTGGTACATACTCGCTATAATAACAATATGCTTCTCTTTATCAATTTTATCTGGAGATATTACTTGTATACCTTCAAAATAAGTGTTCCATTTACTTGAATTATTATCTGTATAAAAATTCACACACACATTTAATCTTTTTAAAACGCTCGTAATCTTGTTAGCAGATGAGCCTATACCAAATAAAATAATCTTTTTATTATTTACTTTCTCTAAAAAAAGCATATTCCATCACATCCCTAATCTCACACAAATTATTTTATTATAAATTGTTGTAGTGGTATTATATTTTGATATTATAAAACCCCTTACAAACTCCCACTAAAACATTTTTATCATTACTGGTTATGGCAATTAGCAAATGCTATAAAAGGCAATGTAGGGTTTGAATAATATCCTGCATAATCACGCTTTACGCGGAGGGGAAGATATGATAAGCTCCCTACTAGCTAAGCTCTCTTTTCTGCTTCATAAGCCGAAATCATATCGATAAAGGTTCGATGTCAAGCGACTTGATGTATGAATAAAGTTGCAGTGATTTGAATATACTTCATTGCCGTTCATAACAAAAATTAAATACCATAACCACTTTATGATAATATATTTGCACTTAAAAGATTCTTATCTACTATTTTTATCAAACAAGTTCATGCCAAGTGCAAACTTTTAAATGTTTAAATCTTTGTTGCAATTGTTTTTTGACTATTTGTGATGCTCCGTACCTTTCAATTGAAACTACAATCACATCTATCTCTTCTTCATTCAAAATACTAGGTGATTGAATCCGTATATCATGTAATAGCTGATTATGCATTTTGTCATCATTGTCGAGAAAACATACTACTTTGCCCCCTCGTACTTTCAAATCATGATAAAGATATGTAGCATTTTTCTTTGTACCAAATATCGCGATATTAAAATTACTTATATTTAACCGGTCATTTTTACCAATCAAAAAATTTTCCAACCACTGCCTATAAGTACTATTGATATGATTAGTTTCGAAGTTTTCCAAATTAAACTTTACATAATCCGGTATATTACCAAAGTGATTGAAATGAATTATCGCATTCTCATAATGCATGTCTTTCTCATGTTGAAGGGAACTACTTAGACCGCCTAATCTAAAATGTGCCACTTCAATTGGAACATATTCAATATACTCTTCATAATTTTTAAAAGTCTTTATTGTAAAATCAACATCCGCTAAAATTTTGTACGCTAAATCAAATCCTCCAAACTCATTGAAAAGTTCCTTATAAGTAAATACAGATTGGTGTGGACACATCTGTCCTTTTTCAAAATCCTTTAGTGACAAGCTTTGTCCTCTATAATGCCAATGTCCTGTAATTTCATCAATAGCCTTTACATTTCCATGTAATAACTTTACATTTGAATGATTATGTAAATACAATCCGATTTCTTCAATAATACCGTTTGTCGATAAATAATCATCTGCATTCATAAAATTTATAAATTCTCCTGTTGCTAACTCTACACCTTTATTAAAAGCATCATATACCCCCTTGTCAGACTCAGAAACTACTACGTCTATGTTGTCTCTATACTTCTCCACAATCTCCATCGTCCCATCAGTAGATGCTCCATCAACAATAATATATTCAATGTTTTTATAGGTTTGCCCTAGTACACTTTGAATCGTTTGCTCAATAGTGTTTTCTGCATTATAACAAGCTGTTATTATACTAATTTTCGGTCCATTATTCATGACTTTATGACATTATCAAGATACCAACTATACGCATCTTGAGCTCCTTCCTTCAATTCAATCGAATGTTTCCAACCAAGATGATGTATTTTAGATACATCTGTTAGCTTTCTTGGTGTGCCATCTGGCTTACTACTATCAAATACTAGCCTGCCTTCATAGCCAATAACTTCACATAATAATAATGCTAATTGCTCTATAGATATTTCTTTTCCCGTACCAATATTAATAAATTCCCCAACCTGCTCAGCATCGCAATGTTTCATTAAATAAACACAAGCATCAGCTAAATCATTCGCATGCAAAAACTCACGGAGTGGTCCACCCGATCCCCAAACAGAAACTGTCGATTCCTTATTAACCTTTGCTTCATGGATTTTCCTTATAAGTGCAGGTAATACATGTGAACTTTGCAAATCGAAATTATCATTTGGTCCATATAAATTAGTTGGCATTACACTAATAAAATTTGTTCCATATTCTTTATTATAAGCATTACACATTTTAATGCCTGCAATTTTAGCTATTGCATATGCCTCGTTTGTAGATTCTAATTCACCTGTTAGTAAATACTCTTCTTTTAGTGGCTGTGGTGCTATTTTCGGATAAATACATGTACTTCCTAAAAATAGAAGCTTTTTCACCTCAAATTGACGTGCAGCTTCAATAACATTCGTTTGAATCATTAAATTATCATATAAAAATTTCCCTGGGTATGTTGAGTTTGCTAAAATTCCACCGACTTTCGCTGCGGCTAAAAATACATACTCTGGTTGTTCCTCTTCAAAAAATGTCTCTACCTCTACCTGATTACGTAAATCTAATTCTTTGCTTGTTCTAGTTATTATATTTGAATACCCAGTAGAATTTAGTTTTCGAACGATTGCAGAGCCAACTAATCCCCTATGGCCAGCTACGTATATTTTTGATTGTTTATCCATTGCATACTCACCTTTTACTTCAATCTATTATTATTATCGGCAAACTACGATCAAACTACATTAAAAAGCGACAAAGGTATCTATTATTTCCCCCTTCATCGCTTCGTTTTAGTTTTTTATTCTTTTCAAATCTTCTTGAACCACCATTTGAACTAATTCATCAAAGCTCGTTTTAGTTACCACCCTAAAACTTCTTCGCCTTTGCTGAATTGCCTAACAATAATTCTACTTCAGTTGTGCGAAAAAGCGGGGCGGTCAACAGCGGCAATTACTTTCTCTGTAGCCACATGAATCCCCTGACCTTGCCACTCAATCATAGTACCTGCCAACGTTTAAAAATTTCTCTTACTGTTCTCGTTTTTCCAATGGCTATTACAAAATCATCAAGTTTGTCCTATTATAAAATAAGCCATATAACCTCAACATACTCCTCTGCAAAGCCCCATTCACGCTTTGCATCTATGTTACCTAAGATATACATTTTGGTTGTCACGTTTTATATAGACAACTGCCAGTGTAATTTTACGTGTAACTAAAGTTGCTATTACTATAGAAAAAGTGACGAGGAATCTACCTCACCGTTCATTGCATTTCCAATAATATTAATTATTCAGATGAGTTCTACTTGATTTTCTTAAATAAATAATTCGGATTTTTAGAAATAAGTGTATATTTTTCATTTTCCATAATTTCTTGCATCAATGGTGTCAAACCAAATTCATTTCTATCTGACGAATCATCAAACAGAACATAGCCGTTAACTTCTAAATATTTATCTACATTCAAAAAGTCACGCTTCGCATATTCATAGGTATGATTTCCATCAATATAGCTAAACGCTATTGGTCCTCCCATCAAAGCTTGACGGCTAAAAACATCTGTAACTACGTTATCCTTATCCCACAATTCAAAGAAGTCATCTGATAATTCTTCTATACTGTGGGGTAAACGATTTGCTGAGAAAAACTTGATATTTCTTTTAAAACTTTCAAAAACAAACTCCCGATATTCTTTAGCAGTAATAGATAAATAATAATTACCAGAACTATTCTCAAACAACCACTTATCACTTGTGAATATGTTGTTATTTTTATCGTATTTTCCTAAAAAATAATTCATTAAATTTGTTGATAACCCACAGAATGATCCAATTTCAATTATAGGGTTTTCAGATGGTAGATGACGTATTGCATAATCAAATAACTCAATGTTACCCGGATGAAGCATACCTGCGTTAGCAAAATTCAGCCAATTAATACTAGCATCATTTTCATAAAAATACTTTATGAAAAATTGTTGATTTTCTTTTAATTTTAAATCCTCAAGCTGTTTCCCGATTTCCTTATGATACATGCTACATACAATAATAACTTTTTTAGAAAAACTGGGTTGTTCTTTCATAACCTCTTCAACTGAATAAACTAACTTATTTTGAACCTTTGTCCCTTGTTTTTCAATGGCATTATCTATAAAACCTTTAACTTGAATATTCAATGCTTGCAATTCACTATTAGCCTGCATTCCATATGATCCTGCTCCAAAAATATAAATTTCTTTATCTTTTAAATCACTTTGCTCTAAAATTTCATATATTAAAGTCAAATAATCCCCTCCGTTACAATCAAATATATTTCGTCATAAACGCTGTTAAAGGTATTTTATTCTTTCAAGTCCTCTGCAACCATCATCTTAACTAACTCGTCAAAGCTTGTCTTTGGTTTCCATCCTAGCACTTCTTTTGCCTTCGTTGGATTACCTAGCAGCAAATCTACTTCAGTTGGACGGAAAAATTGAGGGTCAACCGCGACAATAACTTGACCTGTTGCACGATTGATTCCTCTCTCATTAATACCTGTCCCTCGCCATTCAATATTAATACCTACTTCACTAAATGCACACTCAACAAATTCACGAACTGTTCTAGTTTCTCCTGTCGCTATAACGAAGTCTTCTGGATTTTCTTGCTGAAGGATTAACCACATAGCTTCAACATAATCTCCTGCAAATCCCCAATCACGTTTTGCATCAAGGTTTCCTAAATATAAGCAATCCTGATTACCATTCTTAATATTCGCAACAGCGATCGTAATTTTCCTTGTCACAAATGTTTCTCCACGTAACGGTGATTCATGATTAAATAAAATTCCGTTACATGCAAAAATGTTGTATGCTTCACGATAATTCACTGTAATCCAGTATGCATACATTTTTGCTGCAGCATACGGACTTCGAGGATAAAACGGTGTTGTCTCAGACTGTGGCGTTTCCTGCACTTTTCCATACAATTCACTAGTTGAGGCTTGGTATATTCTAGTTTTTTGTTCAAGTCCTAAAATGCGTATAGCTTCTAATAAGCGTAATGTTCCCACCCCATCAGCATTGGCTGTATATTCTGGGGTATCAAAAGAGACATGTACATGACTCATCGCTGCAAAATTATAAACCTCATCCGGTCTAATATCAGACATTAAACGGATTATATTAGAAGAATCAGTCATATCGCCATAATGTAGCATTAATCGATCATCATTTAGAAACTCCTCAATTCGATCATAACGTTCAATCGATGCACGGCGGACAAGTCCATGTACCTCATATCCTTTACCTAAAAGGAATTTTGTTAGATAGGCACCATCTTGGCCTGTAATCCCAGTAATCAAAGCTTTTTTCATAAATAGTTTACCTCTAACTTTATTTATTTCATACAAATGACATAATCCTTAAGTGTAAATCCATTTTCACAAAGCACTCGTTCAATTTCCGTATACCATGTTGAAGCAATAAATACAAAATAATCCTTACATTCCTCAAGAGAGTTAATACGATAAGATTCTACAATTTCACCATGTAAAGATTTATTACTATCTATAAACACATCAACTGGAATATTATAAAAGTTCAATATAGTTAATACTTCTTTACCGAATTCCCCCGTACCGTAAATAGCTACTTTCCTGCCACCAATTTTTGATAACACTTGATCTCTCTTATTATCAAAAACATACCATTTCTTTTGTTCGTCCCATTGAACTTCAACGGATTTTTCGAACCTTTTCACATATATTTGAATATCAAAAATTTCCTTACCTTCTTCTACTATAGATTCTTCTTTTTTCTTATTTATTGGTATTTGAAGGATTTCTTGATACAATTGTCTATACAGATTAGCCATTTTCTTTGGACGATAATTTAGGGCTACTTCTTGACGAGATTTCTCCGATAAAAGCTCATATTCTGGATGATGTGCAATAAACTCTATTCCTTTAGCCATATCGTCTACTTCATAAGCATGAGATAAATAACCTGTTTCTCCATGTTTAATAATATCAGCAGGACCTGTCGCATTGAAAGCGACTACCGGTGTTTCACATGACATAGATTCTACGATTGTCTTTCCAAATGCTTCTTCAATAGAAGGAGCAATAAAAACATGAGCAGCTGAATATATTTGAGATAACATATAATTATCATTTACAATACCAAAATCAGTATAAGAAATGCCTACTTCTTTTAATGCCTCTGAGCCATCGCCACCGAATGTAATTAAATGATAGTCTTTTTTATTTTTCAATAACTGTAATGCATCAATTAATAATTTAAATCCTTTTCTTTCATCCCCATATGCATTAATAGCTCCAAAAGCTATTATTTTTTTATCTAATGGTAGGCCTTTCTTTTGGCGAATAGATACTTTATTAAATGCCATAAATACATTTGAATCAATGCTATTCGGTATTACATGTACCTTCTTGTCACTTAATAAACTACTAGAATTTGCACACTCAGCTAACCAGCGACTGATTGCCACAGGATGTACATTATGATAATTTTGCAATTTCCTAAGGTAAATCCAATTTGTAACATCATGCTTAACGTAACTATTAAGTAGTTTACATGAACCACAATTAACTTTATATTTTTCACAACCGTTAGAGTAATGACAACCTCCTGTGAATGGCCACATATCTCGGAAAGTCCAAACAATGGGTATATTAATTTTAGACAAAGTCTCTAAACTCAGCATTTGATCATTAATCCAATGTAAGTGAATAATATCTGCTTCTTGAGAGAGTTCAAGTATTTTCTCGTCGAAAACTCCCTTACCTAAACTAAAAAAAGAGTTTTTTTGAGGGTATTCACTTAATACAAATTGTTCAAACTTTCTATTACGATATCGTTCTAATTTTTCTTTTACATCCGTCAATAAATATTCTACGTCTTCAAATTCATCTTCGAATAACCTATCTACAATAAAAAAGCGAGAATCTACTCCCTGTTCTTTTAATGATTTATGGAGAAAATAAGCTCCTCTTGCAGCCCCACCTGTGATATTACCACTTGTTAAGTGTATTATTTTCATTTTCTCACCACCAAATCTCAAAAAATAAAGGCCGTATTTTATATTGTGTTCCAACTCTTCAAATTCAAAGATGATTCAGTTTCGGCTTTACACTAACTTCATATGAACACAGAGATTCCGCGTCACTTTCTAGAGTAAATTTGCCCTGTAGTTTTCTGGAATATAGACACCACAAATATTACTATGAACTGCAAATAAATTTTTAGCGTACTCCTGTGGAAATACCGAATGAATTGCCTCATAAATAGTTTGAACAACCTGGTTTCTAATCGTTTTTAAATCATGCCATACAATAATCGAATTTTCATAACCAACTAACTCAAATATGTTTTTAGTATCTTGTTTAATTGCATCATATGAATGGTCTCCATCTATAAAAACAAGATCACTTTTATCTTTTAATTGGCTATAATCAAATTCCGAATAATTCCCATAAAAATGAACAATATTATCTTTATCATTTGAAAAATATCGACTAAAGTTAGCCTTATTACAATAATTCTCAAACGTTGTGATTTGAGCTTGATTGTCATCTGGAAGGGAAATGCTGTAACATTTACCTGCTAATTCTACTACAGCTGCAATGCTTTCACCTGTCCATGTTCCAATTTCAAGATATGTTCGAAAGTTACATCTTTACATTACTGCCTTTAAAAGAAATAATCCATTACAAACGAACCACCTGATAAAAAAGTTAAATATTTAATCGATACCCCCCCCACCTACATCTTGAAGTAATTTCCCTACCGAAATGGTTGGTAAAGAATGTTTTTTCAATCTACTATTTATTAAATTTGATTTTTGTAATTGAATAGAAAATACCGAGAAATCAAAAAAGTTATGTTCTTGAAGTTAATCCACAATTTCATTAGCATAGGTCCTTGTAATAATAAATTCTACTTCATGTTCGTAAATAAAAGTCGGTCCATATACCAGTAATCTATTGAATTGAATTGAATTGCATTCTCCATTTATTCTCTTCATTGTCAATAGAACCATTTCTTTACTTCCCAGCAATATCTTAAGGATACTCTCTTCCATTTTAAAAAGCGCCAAATAATACGGTATCTTTCATATTTATATCTCCTAGTATATTAGAATTAATTACTGACACAATAAAAACTTCTAGTTAGTCTGTCACCTATTATCTATTTCGCACTTTATTAACCTCTTAATAAACTTAAATAAGTAATATCTTTAAAAAAATGTTCATTATCAACGAGCTTCATTCCAATTAATTGATTAGTAATTTCATCGACATATTGACTGGCAATGATGATAATTGTATTATTTAAATTCTCTAATATAATTTTCGGTTCTTTAATTTCTTTCTCCTCAAAAGTTGCTCCCCATTTATTAGAATCATTATCAATATAATATGAAGGTTCTAAATTAACGTTAGCCAACTTTTTTGTTACTTCCATTGCTTTATTACTAGCACCAAAAAGAATAATTTCTTTTGATAAAAGTATTTTTTCTTCAGGATATTTCTCATATGGATAATTACTTTTATCGAGATAATAAAAATATTCTTCTTTAAAAGGATGGTTATTTATATAATGCCAAGGTTTAGATACTGTTGTGAAATGAACAATCGACGGATTCTTTTTCAGTTGAATAAAAGATTTTTCAGATGGTAAACCAGCTGTTGCATAGTCATAATCCATTAGCTGACTACGTAAATTCCACTTCAATTCCACTTCAATCCAATCTTCATACAGAACCCCGTTTAGGGCATCTTGATCCCAACTAATTAATCTTTCAGGATATTTCAAAATAAAATTTAATACTTTTCCTGTAATATCTTCATTTCGCCATTTTTCAAGATTCATTAATAAAATCCCTGCATTAAAATAGTTGGAAGTTTCAGGGGTACCGAGAGCATCTTGCTCATTATACTCATAGATTCTAACTGCTCCAAGCGATTTTGACTGGATATCATGATTCCAAAAATCAACAATATCTCCTCTTACAATAATATCGCAATCTAAATAAATTACTTTTGAAATACTTTCATCAAATAAAGATGGTATTAAAATACGATAGTATGTTGCTTCTGTTATGTGTCCATTTATAACTAATCCATTAAGTAATTCTGTATTAATATCTTTAAATTGAAGATTGCTCCCATATTGCTTCGTCAATCTATATAAGAATTGTTTATTTCCCTCAGAAATATTGCCATCGATAATATTTATTATCAAATTTTCAGCATACTTAGTATTTTCAAATAGAGAAGTCAACGCAGCAGAAAGATGTTGAATGTAATGATTGTCTGCTGCAAAAACAATATTAATTGGTGTAATCATTTTAGATTATTCCCTTTCTATGTAAGAATCGATAACTATTTAATAGTATGCAAATCACTAAACCTAATTACATTCATATATGAATCTAGTTTGTACTCTCTATGTATCTTCTGAAGAATTTCACTTTCAAAAGAACTTGCGATGATAATAATAACCTTTCTTTCATAATGCTTTAATAATATATTATCCGGTTTGAAAATAGGTTTATTCTCAAATAAACCATTCCATTTTGCTTTATCATTATCTAGGTATCCAAGTAACCGAATTCCTAAATTATTCAATATATTAGTTACTTTCAAGGAATATACACCTGTTCCGAAGAGGTATAAATCACTATGTTTAAGTTCTTTCATTCCTATTGGTAAGTCTTTTCTCCAACTAAGCTGATTAGCATATATATAATACTCTTTTTTAAAATAATGCTCACTATTGATATGCCAAGGTTTAATTAACCCTGTATAATGTATAACTGACGGATTATTAATAATGTTTTCGTATGTTGCTAAATCAAAATATTCTTCAAACATTTTCTTGTTCCAAACTACACCGCTTATTACATTCCACATCGGATGAAGTCTTTTCCAATTTCCTTTTAATACACCATTTAAGATATCTTGATCTGCAAAAATAATCTTATCTATATTTTTCCGAACATAATTTAAACAAACATTTAAAAAATCATTTTCTCTCCATTTTTTCAAATTAATCAACATAAAACCTGCATTAAAATAATCCATCGGACTATTCAACTCAAGAATCTTATACATTCTCTCCTCTAAATTCACAACTGCCGCTATATAATGCTCTTCTATTTTTTCATTCCAAACTTTCAACAAATCATTTTTAATAATTATATCCGAGTCTATATATAATATTTTTTCTACCTTGTTTGGAAGAACTATAGGCATTAATAACCTATATAGAGTTTCGACACTTAAGTGTTCTGCTACAATAGGGATACCATTTAAAATAGATTGATCGATTTCATAAAAGTGGAGACTTAGCCTTTCGTATTTAGTGAATTCATCTATAATCTTACACTGATCTTTTTCATCCAGGTCCGCATGCAATACGTGCACATTTAACTTTCCTACACTAGTATTTTGATATGCTGACAGAAGCATAGCGCACATATGTGGTATATACTCTTTATTTATTGAACATGCAATTTGCATCAATTTATCTCCCCACATTCACTTTTCAAGTATTTCACTTCCATATTACTATTTACGGTAATATTATTCCTCCCCTTGTAGATTGACCTAAAGGGGCAAACAGACAATTTACAATATCACACGAAATTAAAGAGTTCGATTTTATTCTCTTTGTGGGTTCATCCAAAATCTGCTTCTAATCTAAGTACTTATGAAAAAGGGAGGTTATTTAACTTTTCATCTTAAATTACCCCCAATATACATTTGCATCAAACAATTCAATTTTAGAATCTAAGGAAAAGTTATTTTTAATATCATTAAGAATTTCGGTTGCATACATACTCGCAATAATTACAATTGTTTCATCTGTCATTTTCTTCTTAAAAAATGACTCAGGTTTAATAATCTATTTCCCATTAAATGTTTTTTTCATTTTAAAGAATTATTATCCATAAATTCTTCTATTTCCACGTTATACATAAAGAACTTTTTAAATATTTTTTGAGAAAAATCACCAATCCCAAATACATAAATTTTCTTGTTTTTCAAATTACTAATTTCTAATTGGAAGATAGTTTTTCCATGGTTCTAATTAATATAAATAATAATAGTATGTAGACTCCATAACTAGGTTATTAGTAAAGTCCCATGGTTTTTCCTTTCCAGAATAATGTATTACAGAAGGTTTTATAAATATCCCTTAATATACTCTTTCATTAAAATATTCTAAAAACAGACTTTCCTTATACAAAACACTGTTTTGAACATTCCATTTTGGATGTAATTTCAACCAATTACCACGTAATACCCCGTTTAATATATCTGGATCCGCAAATATTAACTTTTGATGATTTTTCTGTATATTCTAAGAACTTATCAAAGAAGTTTTGCACTCTCCATATTTTTAAATTTATTAACATAAACCCTGCATTGAAATAGTCTAGGCGATGATTTAACTCTAAAACTTCATACATGATTCCTTCCAGATTAACAATCTGCAGCAACTGAATCATCTTGAATGTCTATTTCCAAAATTTGTAGCAAGTCATCTTTAATAATAAAATCAGAATCAATATAAATAACCCTTTCCACTTCTTTTGAGATTAATGTTCCCAATAAAAGTCCGGATAAGGTTTGGATGTATAGATGCTCATTTCACATTATATTTATTAGTAAATAAGTTTTGCATCAAAGTTTCATCGTTATGATTTAGTTCCTTATGCAAAACATGGATATGTATCTCCTCTGCAATCGTAGATTGTAAAACAGATAAAATCATTGCACTACAATGCTGGATATAACTTTTATTAATCGAACAAGCAATATGCATTTACTTTACCTACACGTTCCTCTTAAATACGATTTCAGTAAATTGACCTACTTATTATTCAAGTAAATAATTTTTAAATATAAGCCCCCTATTCCCATTGGTCATATAATGGGATTTCTGGATTTAACTCTGAATTATTCATTGCTACGAATAGTTTCACTCCATTTGGTTTTAAGAGTAAATCATTTATTATTTTTATGATCTTATCTGTCGCTATATTACCTGTAGACGTATTTAATGCTTCAAGTGTACGTAAGTAACCCTTTCGATTGTTCGGTATAATATATTCTGTATCAACTTGTAGCGGTTTGTATCCATCATAAAAATACCCTGAATTATCCAAGTCTATTCCACATAATACGATATTTTTATAACCTAGTATGAAAGCATTTACAATTAGCGTAGAAATTGTAGTCCCTAATTTTACAAATATATTTTTTTGTAGAATGTCTAATTTATCAAGAAACAAAATTGAATCTCTCAATTCTTCTTCACTTCTGCAAGGCAGGTTCATATCTTTGATAATTGGAATACTATCAACCCTCTCATTTAATAAATCTAAATCTTTTTCTTTATAAGCCGTAACATCTTTAATAAAATCCAAAGGATAAGAATCTTTTCTATTGGATTGGATCAAATAATTATGTATAACATTTTTCAAGTGGTGTTTTACTTTTTCTGCTCCTATTTCAAAAGAATAAAAAGTAGGTTTAAAATTGTGAACTAACCAATAGTTAAACCCCCAAGAATCATGATTCTGAACAAATCCCCATTGCTTCTCGGTGATTTTATTTATAGTAGAGCCACTCCCTAACAGAAAAATAGTATCACTTGTTTTTTTACGAGTTAAATCCTCTCTTTCCACTATATGATAACGTATTTTATCTCTTTTAATTTGACTAATGCTATTTTCAAATTGGTCTAGGTTCCATATTAACTGATGGAATTTTTCTATAAAATAGAAGTCTATATCTTCTCTTAGCCCTTTAACAATTAATTGCTTCTTCATTTCATCATAAGAGGAATAGCTACATATAAATATGATATCCTTGTTCTGATGTAATTCCACACCATCTGGATGCTTTACTGGTATACCACAAAAAGTGCTTTTTGATTTACCATTATCAATAAACAAGACATTATTATTTATTTCAAATTTCGTAAGTAGCTCTAACATTTTTTTCCCTGGTTCACATGCACCAAAAATATAATAATTCATTACGTACCTCCATAGAAAAGCACTTTTAAAGTGGCTTTTTTTCAAAAATTATCATTTATTTTACATCGGATTGACCTGCTCGATTGATGTACAGTGACTTAAGCACTTTCCAATATTTAGATCCTCTTTCAACTGCATATGCTTTCTGAAATAATGATAATTTTAATTTTCTATTTTCCTTATAACCTTTGCTGGATTTCCTCCTACGATGGTGAAATCACTCACACTTTTTGTAACAACACTACCAGCTGCAACTACTGCATTTTTGCCAATTGTTACTCCAGGCAAAATAATTGAATTTGCCCCTATCCAACTACCTTCTTTAATTAATACTGATTTTGATTCAGTCATTCCTTGATAACATATAGCTATCGAAGTATCCTCAAATTTATGATTAGTTACATATATATGCACGCCAGGAGCTATCAATACATCTTTTTGAATATTAATTTGTCCCTCTTTTGTTGCTATTAACATACACCCCGGTCTAATTACGACATTTTCACCTAATTTAATGTTAGAACAACCTATAGCATAAGCACCTATTCTAAAATCAGCATTCTTTCCATAATATAAGAATTTTTTTTCACAAATTTTTTTTTGTAAACTTGATATATATAATTTAAAATGAGTTCCCAACATATCTGGTCCTAGACGGTCAGCATTATTTGACCATTTCCATCTAGCTCCTATTTCTCTAATTAAATTGAACATTAATATAAAGCCCTCCTTAAAAACCTTTACATTTTTTAAGTAGAGATACGCATCTATTTTGTTATTTTTTCTTTAATATTGCTCTTAAATGATTACCAGACTTTGATTCATCAATACAAGGTTGTATTATGTCATATAAAGTCTCACAAGACTCAGCTAAATTAGGTTGATTTGAATATTCATAAAAAGCTTTTAAATCTCCTAAATCAATTCCTTTTGTCTCAAAATAATTTAAATCCATATCCGATAATTCTGCTAAAACTTCAACAGATTTTTCATTAAAATATGAAAGATGCTCGGCTGGCATTACTAAATTAGACTTATCCTTCATAGTTTGAATAGCAACTGAATCAAACTGAGGTGTGAAAATTAAAATAATTCCCTCTTCTTTTAATAAACCTTTTGCAACTTTCACTAAATCCAGTGGATCCTCAACATGCTCTATAAGATCAAACATTGTAATAACATCGTACTTCTCATCTACATTTAAGTTCTTAAGATCGCAATTCCAAACTGGGATTCCTATACGCTCTGAAGTAAACCTTGCTAGTTCTTCTCCTAGCTCTAATCCGCTGCAGTTGGCTCCATGTTCTTTTGCAACTTCAAGAAACCAACCTGTTCCGCACCCTACATCTAAAATATTTAAATTACTAATATTTTTACCTAAATTTTCTTCTATCATTTTTACTCGTTCTTCAGCAAATCTAACTTTTCTATAATCGACATTACTCAAATAAGCTTCCTGTGCATATTCTATAGCATGTGGTGCCGAATATAAATCATTCGTATTTACTGGTATTTTATTAAAAAAAGCTATTTCACAATCATTACACTGATTTAATTCAAAATCATATTTTGTAAATTGAAATGTTTTTTTTGTTGATTTACATAATGGGCATAGTTCACGAGTTTTCCATCCACTTCCACTATCTACTGCACGAATATTATTTAGTTGCCTATCTAATATTGTATTCAAAAAACCTTCAGGTCGCATCTCTTTTAAATCCATAGATATAAAGGTAGATTGTTTATCTTTGTAGTTCATACACTAATTCTCTCCTTATTGTATTTTATTTTTTTCAATCTTTCAGTGCAAAACTTTCGCATATCCCCATAGTTACTAGTTACTTCGCATATACTCTAGACACGCAAATAGAGATATGCGTTTTATCTTTTTGATAGCTTTATTATTATGCTCTCATTTAACATATCATCCAATATTCTTACCTCTTAATTAAGGCAATGCTACACATATCTCCAATAGGCATCACAGAAAATTCATTTGTTATTTTCAAAAACTCTTTTACAGCTTTTTCCACACCTGAATATTCGCTATTAAAATAGTCATGTACTAAAATAACTCCATTTTTCACAATTTTATCTTGAAAATATTTTAATCCTTCATATGTTGGTTTATATAGATCCAAATCTATATTTACAAACATAAATCTTCCTGGTATTTGCGAATCTTTTACACTTTCAGGAAAGTAACCTTTAATTATTTTAACTTTATCTTTATATGGCATCTTAGCATATACAACTTGTTCTGAAGTATTACTTAAATGATTTGCTTTTGAATTAGACAAATTATTTCTCTTTTCGTAAACAATATCTTTTTCGTCAAATCCTTCAAAACTATCAAATAAATATAATCGTTGTTCTTTAAAATATTTATTGATTTTTTGGGCAAAATCTCCTTGAAATACACCCACTTCAGAAACAGCTTCGTTAAGTTTCAACGTTTCGAACATTAACGATAAATTTTTCAAGAAATTAATTCGAGGTATGACTTTGTATTCCACAAAATATTTATCAATTTTTTCTTTCGAAATCCCCATTTTTTCAAGTTGCTCTATAATAGAATCACACCCCGAAATACTTAAAATAAATATTTTATAAATCTCATTGTTCACAAAATTTGGACCATATATAGGTATATTGAATAATTTCCCTCCTATCTTATCCGCATTATTGTCAATAAACCCTATTACTTCATATTCAAATACTATTTCATCAAATTCTTGTTTAATTGATGGAGTTGCTCCCCATATAAAAACCTTTTTCTTCATAGTTATACTTATCCTCACTATATTCTTTTATAAATATCTTCAATTCGAATAATGTCATCTTCCCCAAAATAATCACCTAACTGTACTTCTGAGATAATTAATGGTTCGGTTTCAGAAATGTTTTTCACACGGTGCTTGCACCCTTTAGGAATAAAAATGTAACTTCCCTCTGATATTTCTCTAATGCTATCGCCAATTGTCATTTTGCCTTTACCTTTTACAACAACCCAATGTTCTTCTCTCTTATTATGAAATTGTAAACTCAATTCTTGACAAGAGAATACTTGCAAAATTTTCACTTGTACAAATTCACTTAAAATTACTGTTTTATAGAATCCCCAAGGTCTATTATGAATTTCAAAAGCTTTTGCTTCATTATAGTTTTCAAAATCCATTTTTAAGTCTAGAATTCGCCCTTGAATTAGTAGTTCATGTAATTGTTTTTTTGTTAAAACATTAACTAACATTCCTTCTCTACTTATAATAGGAAGAAAAATAATTTTATCATTTTTAAACTTTTCTACAATAAAATCAAAAGATTCATCTTCATATAAAAATTCATATTTCACACTAATAAATTTCGGAATTGGTTGATACAAATTCCCATTTTCAATAAGTTCTCTCCTAATATCTCCGTCAGTTAAAACACCTTTTAAAATATACTTAGAGTCAACTATACAAACAAATCCCTTGGTATTTTTGTCGATTTTTTTTAAGGCATCTATTAATAAAGTATCTGAATATACTATAAAATCTTCTAATTTCATATTCTCAAATCCTTATAAAACATTATTAATCAGGTTGTTGAAGAATATAATTTATAGCTTCTCTAACAGAACCATTACCACCATCTCTATCAGTAACCTGACCTACTACTAATTTCACTTCATCCAACGCATCAGCTACTGCAAAACTCATCCCTACTTTTTTTAGCAACTTTAAATCATTAATATCATCACCAATGTATGCTACTTCACTAAATTTTAAATTGTACTTTTTTAATAATTCATTCATCGCCGCAACTTTATCTTTACAACCTAAATAAATTTCATCAGCTTGGATTTTTTTTGCCCGTTTTAAAGCAATATCTGAATCTTCTCCAGTTAAAATGGCTGTAATTATTCCTTTTTTTCTTAATAATTCAAACCCCATACCATCTTTAGTATTGAATTTTTTCATTACCTCACCTTCGTTTGTATAGTACATTCCCCCATCAGTTAAAACACCATCACAGTCAGTGGCAAATAGCTTAACTTTAGAATGCCGTTTAGAAAAAGATGTATTTCTCCCCTTTAGCTTTAAAAGTTGTTCAACGATTATCCAATCTTGTGGTTCGTCAATTTCATAATAGGTTTCTTCAGGCATTTCATAGTATCCTATTCTTCCTGAAATTCTTATTTTAGATTTTATAAATTCTTCAGTTTTTGTAATATAGAAAGAACCGTTTTCCACTAATTGACCGTTAAATTCTTGTCTTCTCGGTCTGTTTTGCAAAGAATAATTACTAGGAGTTACTAATCCATTAGTCTCTTCGTTCCATATAAACCTCTTTTGTCTTACTACTGACAAAAGACTATCGTATTGCTTCTCATAATATTGCTGTAAAGCCTCACTCAAATCTACAGCCTTTATTAATGGACTAGTTGCTTGGATTAATATTAATGTATCCGATGGCACAACACTAACGAATTCTTCCATAACAGACTCTGTTGTGGAAATATCAGTAGCATTCTCTACGTTTCTATCAATACATTTTAATTTTCCTAGATCATCTTTATCATAATTTAATACAGTTTTTTTTATTTCAACATTATCTGTACAAACATAAACCTCGTCGATCCATTCTGACTCTATTGCTGCATCAATCGACCAGAATACAAGAGGGCGACCATTTATTTTTTTGATATTTTTCAATAGGATAGATTTACTTCCACCCCTTACTGGAATTAATGCAACAGTTCTATATTTTTTTGTATTCATTATTTTAAAGGTACTCCATATTTTAATTTTTTCCTTTGAACCATTTCAATATCAAGAATTTCTTCTGTCTTATAATGTAGAGCTTCTTTAACATATTCAATATTATTATTCAACTCTTTTAAATCTTGTGGTTCAAGAGACGCTGCATGATCTGTTCCTTTCCATGTTCTATCAAGTGTGAAATGGCGTTCAATCCAATTTACACCTAGTGTAAAAGCAGCTATATCTATTGCTGTCCCTATATGATGACCCGAAAAACCAATCGCTTTAAGAACCTTCCCATACCTCTCTTTTAAACGAACAATTTCCATTAACCGAATATCTTTATTCGGTACTGGATAACCAGAAGTACAATTATATAAAACAATATCTTTATTACGTTTTTTATTTACAAAAAAGTTAACAAGTTTATCTATTTCTTCATAACTAGTCATTCCTGTAGAAACATGTATCTCTCCTGCATAATTATCACAAAGCCACTCTAACATTTCATAGTGATTATTCATTGCAGAAGGTATTTTTATTAATTTCGGATTTAAAGAGGTAATTTCTTTCGCCGAAGTTAAATCCCATACAGATGTACTATAAATTATACCTAATTCCTCACAATACCTTTTTAGTTCTTTATTTTGTTCTAAAGATAGCTCTAAAAATTCACGGTGTTCACCATAAGTATTACCATATGAATTTTCAGGGTTTGGATGTGGTGCACTATATTGTTCTTCAGATAATAATTCTCTATTATTTCTTTTTTGAAATTTCACTACATCTGCTCCAGACTCAACAGCTTGCCTTATTAATTCTTTTGCAATTTCAATATTGCCCTTATGATTACAACCTATTTCCGCAATTATTTTACAGTCCATTTAATCTCATCCTTTATTTATATAGTTTCTTTTGAGTAACAACTGGTCTGAACCCTCTGAATTGACTTTCTACTTCTTCCTGATTCACTTCATTTAATAAGTAGTTTCCAACAAAGGCACCTCCTCTTGAAATACGCCTTTCTTTATATTCTCTACCTTCTGTCAATGTCCAGGAAGAGCAATCCATGTAATTCCACTGTATAGAATCACTAGTAGAAACTATATACCTATTCCATTCGCTTTTTATATCTCGATCAGATTTATTGCTATCAATTAACAGTCTTAAATTAAATCTTTCCTTCGAAATTTTAAAATTTGTTATTCCGGATTTTATAGTTTTCCATGAAATAAAATTTTGGATATTACGATCAGAAATTAACTTTTTTAGTCCGCTAACTTCATCTACCATAATAAAGTAAAAATCACCATTTGGTTCTGCAGAAGCTTCTGCTGGTAGATAATTAGCTGTTTCTTTACCTATATAATTAAACTCACCAACTGTATTGTGAGTAGCTTTATAATGACAACGGATGCGCTTACCAATTTCTAAATCCTCAACATGTTCAACTTCATGAATATGATACGCTCGTCCCGCTTTCTCAATTCCAATAGCCTGAAACAGAAAACTCGGATTGTCAGACAGTATTTCAATTGTGATGTTATGCATTTCATTTTTTAGACCTGTGAATGCACATATTTCCTTTCGGATGAATAAATCATACAAATCTTCTTCAGTAGTTTCTTTAATAGTAATTGTAGTACTCTTATTATCTACCTGCACTCTAAGTTTTAATGTATTTTTTGATTGATTCTTCCCATATAATACTACCTTTTCTCCACTAAAACGGAAATGAATTTTAGAGCCCTTATGAGCTGCCTCTACAAATGAAATTGGCAGTTCAATTTGGTCTTCTAGTAGCTTTTGTTCATACCATACTATTTTTTCTCCATCAGTCAGGTTGGGCGGCATCTCTACTTTAAATGGCATCTTTTTATGCCATTCTCCCTCGTATTGGAATATACCTGAAGTCGCTATGTAATTTTTCGTATCAAGTAATTCATCAATGCTCGGAATTGTATAATTACTTACGACTTTAGCAATATCTTTGTGAATTAACTGACAATTACCCAAGTAATTCATATACACTTCGATAACTCTTGCTGCCTTTTCTTCCGAAGTGTCTAACCTACTAACAAGCTTTAACTCTGCCGTTAACTTTTCATTTGAGCGCTGTGCTATTTGTTCAATAGACGTTTGATAGAAACTATTTTGGTGATATTGTTGAAAAAGATTATCCACATGTTCTAGTTTCTTTTGAATTTGAGTCATTTCCAAATTATAAAGTCCTTCTTTAAACTCGATTAGAAACACTTTCAATTCTTCGAAAATCTGTGCAAAAGAATCAAAATCACTTCGGTACTCTCCTATCGATGTCTTATTTACAATGCTAGAAATTTTGGATTCCGATGTCTTATACCAATCATCCATTACAACTGAGTTTTTTAATTCCTCAGCTATTAATTGCTTCAGTGATTGATAGTCCGTTCCTTTAATGGCCGCTCCACCATTTGTTGTATTTATAACTGGCATTTTGACATACTGTAAATACAATTCCATATTTGCTTTCATTTGTACGAAATTCGAGGTTGTTTGTACGCTTCCTCCATGCACATCTTCTACTTCAAACTTAGTGACGATATCCTTTGCTTGAATTGAGTTATCAGATATAGCCTTTTTTTCAGCATCATAGCGAGCAATGCCTTCAGCATAAAATTTGTCTTGTTTAAATGCAAAGTTTTGACCAACAAGTATAATTTTACTAACGTCAAGTACATTTAATAGCTGCATTGCTATTAGTGCGACAGATGGTGCATCATATATAATAGGTAGCTGTTCTTTATGAAATTTTTGTGTAATTTTGTCCTGCGATGTTACAAAATACAGCTTCGGTCCTCTGTAATGAGTCAATGTTTCATAACCAACAGTAGTACCATAAATCATCGGTATAGAATTAATGCCTCGACTAGTAATTTCTTCGAACAGTCTATAGTTATGTTGTTGTGGATCATATGTAATAACAGCATCAGGATAAATATTATGTTTAATAAGTGTCATATTGGCTGATCCCACTGCAAAAATATAGGCTAAACCATTCTCCTTTATATAGCTCAAGTTTTCTAATTCCTCATCCAAAGAAGGCCCGGCACTCACAATGATCGCCGGTTTCCCCTTAAAAAATTGCTTCTTTTGTAGCAAAAAGTTCGGGTCTTTCAATGTATGAGGGAGATTCATCAATGCATTTACAGTCCAACGTCTCGAAAATTTAGCAATTGTTGCCATATCATTCCCTACCATTAGTAAGAAGTCTCGGAATGACTGATTAAATTGTTCGGTTGTCACAGAGAAAAGTCTTTCATATACAGGTAAAGTAATAATTATAAATTTTCGATGTACTAATTCTCTTAATTGCTGTAAATTTTCTTGTAATGAATTCTCTTTATCTTCTGTTAAAAAATGTACTAATTTTTCTTTCGGGAATCCAGTTCTAGATTGTAATTTCAAACATAAGTTAGCAATATCAGTAATTGGCTCGTAAGCTGACACTAGTTTTTCAGGGAACTGTTCGCAAAAATAACGTACATGATAACCGAGTCCCACTCCATAGAACAAAATATGCTCCGCATTCTCGATTCTTTCTTTCAAAGAATCAATAAAACGCTCCGCTTCTTGGATCGGATTATATTTACTATGAAGCATCAGTTTCTTATCATCTACCTCTACTTGTAAAGTAGGCATTCCTAGCTTACTTTCCAGTACTTCAACTTGAAAATTGCTCACTTCATCCACCTCCAGTAGTCACTAAATTTTAAGTGTATGCCTTCCATCAAAGACAATCGCATTGTTAGAATACGACTTTAGTTTAACCCAATCTGCTTCGATAAACTCTTGCCATTCGGTAACTAGTAAGATTGCATCGGATTCCTTCACACATTCTTCCTTAGTAGCAGCATACGTTACTTCTACACTCTCCAAATACGAGGATTTCTTTACAACTGGGTCATACACTGAAATTCCAGCACCTCTTGCCACTAATTCTTTAATAATCATTATAGACGGGGCTTCACGCATGTCGTCTGTATTTGGCTTGAATGCTAGCCCTAATACTGCCATTTTTTTCCCTACAATATCTCGATTAAAATGGTTTAATACCTTTTCCACAAAAATATAGCGTTGTTCATCATTTGCTTGTATAGCTGATTCTACAATACTTAATTTCACATCATTTTCACGTGCCAAGTATGCTAAGGCTTCTGTATCTTTTGGAAAACATGATCCACCATAGCCCAATCCAGCATTCAAAAACGCACGACCTATTCGATGATCCATGCCCATGCCATCTGCTACTGCATTCACATCTGCGCCTAGTGCATCACATAAATTAGAAATTTGATTGATGTAACTAATTTTAACTGCTAAAAATGCATTTGATGCGTATTTAATCATTTCTGCACTGCGGCGATTCGTATGCATAATTGGTATATTTAGTGATTTGAACAAACTTTCTACCTTTTCACTAGCAATTGAATTTTCTGCTCCTATCACAATACGATCTCCGTAAAATGTATCGTTAATTGCATGCCCTTCTCGTAAAAACTCCGGATTAGATACTACATGAATTTGTAAACCCGCTAGCATATTCGCATGAAGTATTTCTTCCACTCTATCATTCGTACCTACGGGAACCGTACTTTTCACAACAACAATCACATTATGATCTACATTGATCGCAATATCTTTAGCTGCTTGTTCGATAAAAGACAAATCCGCTGCCCCATCTTCTCCTTGAGGTGTACCGACAGCTATAAAGATAATATCTGCCTGTGCAAATGCTTCTTGAGCATTTGTTGTGAAGCATAAACGACTTGCCGCAATATTACGTGCTAGTATTTCATCTAATCCCGGTTCATAAATTGGTGATTGCCCTTTTTTTAGTGTATTAATTTTTTCTTCGTTAATATCTAAACAAGCAACAACGTGCCCGATTTCTGATAACACGGCGCCTGTTACTAAGCCGACATATCCCGTTCCAATAATAGCTACGTTCACTTTGTTACCCCTGCTTTCATATTGATGTAAGCTTGAACATCATCTCTTAAGTCCTCACGTTGCAGTGCAAAGTCTAACGTCGCTTGGACAAAGCCAATCTTACTACCGATATCATATAATTGCCCTACAACATCCTGTGCAACTACTCGTTCTTCTTCGTTTAAAGATTGGATTGCATCCGTTAGCTGGATTTCTCCACCTGCACCAGGTTTAGTTTCGTTCAATTTTTCAAAAATAGAAGGTGTTAGAACATAGCGCCCCATAATAGCGTAGTTTGAGGGAGCTTCCTCTTTCGAAGGCTTTTCAATAAAGCCCTTTACTTCCATTGCCTTGCCCTCTTGTATATCTGTAGCAGGATCAATGACACCATATTGATGGACACTTTCCATCGGTACTTGTTGAACACCAATAACGGAAACCTTTTCACGGTCATATGTATCAATTAATTGTTTTAACGCAGGTGTTTGTGCTTGCAAAATAATATCGCCTAATAAAACAGCAAATGGCTCATCTCCGATAAAACGATGTGCGCAATAAATGGCATCTCCAAGGCCCTTTGCTTCTTTTTGGCGTATATAGTGTATATTCGCTAGATTTGAAATAGCTTCGATTTCTCTAAGATCATCTAGCTTCCCTTTCATTTCCAATGTATGTTCTAATTCATAATTCGTATCGAAATGGTCTTCGATTGAACGTTTGTTGCGTCCACTAATGATAATAATATCTTCAATTCCCGATGCTACTGCTTCTTCTACAATATATTGAATCGTAGGTTTATCTACAATTGGTAGCATTTCCTTCGGTTGTGCTTTTGTTGCAGGCAAAAATCTTGTTCCCAAGCCAGCTGCTGGGATTACTGCCTTACGTACTCTTTGCATCATTCATCTCTCCTACACTTTACTCGCAAAATAAGCGATTGTTTTCTGAAGCCCTTCATCTAACATGACTTTCGGCTCCCAATCTAGGATACGTTGTGCTTCAGCAATGATCGGTCGACGTTGTTTTGGGTCATCTTGCGGAAGCTCTTCAAATTGTAATGGTGTATCATTTCCTGTCCATTTCACAACTTTTTCTGCGAGTTCAAGCATTGTAAATTCATTTGGATTACCAAGGTTTATAGGACCCGTAACTTCTTTTATTGTTACCATTAATCGTAAAAAACCTTCTATCAAATCATCTACATAGCAGAAAGAGCGTGTCTGTTTGCCATCACCATATATAGTTAAAGGTTTGTTCAGTAAGGACTGGACTATAAAATTACTCACAACACGTCCGTCCCTAGCATCCATTCTTGGACCATATGTATTAAAAATGCGGACTACTTTAATTTCGATATCATACATACGTGCATAGTCAAAAAATAACGTTTCTGCACCGCGCTTTCCTTCATCATAGCAACTGCGGATGCCAATCGGATTAACATGTCCCCAATATTGCTCAGGCTGTGGATGTACTAAAGGGTCTCCATAAACCTCAGACGTAGAAGCCTGAAATACTTTTGCACCTGTTTTACGAGCAAGCTCTAATATATTCAGAGCACCTAATACACTTGTTTTAAATGTATGAACAGGGTCTGCCTGATAATGTATAGGGCTAGCTGGACAAGCTAAATTATAAATCTCATCAAACTGTCCTAATGCAGGAAAAGGTTCTGTAATATCATGCTGAACAAACTGAATTTTATCTAGTACATGGCTAATATTAGCCATTGCACCTGTTTGTAAATTATCCATACATATAACTGTATGTCCTTGTTCTACAAGTCTATCAATTAAATGCGAGCCTAAGAAACCTGCTCCACCTGCTACTAATATACGTTTCATTTTGTGCCTCCAAATTGCTTCACATGCCACTGCCATGCCGTTTCAATAATCTTCTCTAAGTCATATTGCGGTTGCCAACCTAGTAATTCCCCAGCCTTTACTGCTGAGCCAATAAGTTTCGCCGGATCTCCTGCGCGACGCTCTGTAAGTACAGTTGGAATGCTACAGCCTGTGACTTTCTCAATCATTTGAATAATCTCTAACACAGAATAACCCAAACCATTACCTAAATTTAATGTAAGATTTTCACCATTCCCCTTTAAATAATCAACAGCTTTGCTATGTGCATCTGCTAAATCTGTAACATGAATATAGTCACGAACACAGGTACCATCCACGGTATCGAAATCTCTGCCAAATATCGAGATAGACGGTCTATTTCCAATTGCAACATCTAACACAAGTGGAATTAAGTGTGACTCTGGCTCATGCCATTCACCAATTTTACATTCAATATCGGCACCAGCTGCATTAAAGTATCTAAGTGCCACAAATTTCAAACCGTATGCATGTGAATAATCTTCTATAATATGCTCCATCATTAATTTTGTACGGCCATATGGGTTAATCGGATTTTGTGGATGCTTCTCCGTTATCGGCCACTCTATAGGGTTACCATAAGTTGCACAGGTAGAAGAAAACACAATATTTTTCACTTCATAGTGTAGCATCATATCCAATAAATGAATCGTATTGACAACATTATTTTGATAGTACATAGCTGGTTTTTCAACAGATTCGCCAACATATGCAAAAGCAGCGAAATGAACAACTGTATCGATTGAAGGATATTGGTTAAACAAGTCTTGTAAATCCTCTTTATTTGCTAAATCACCCTCGACCAAAGGAATATTTAAAGGGATAAATTCTTTATGACCCGTGCTTAAATTATCAAACACTACTACATCTTTTCCCTGCTGTATTAAATACTTCACTGTATGTGAACCTATATAGCCTGCTCCACCTATAACCGCAATCATGATATTTCCTCCGACAGCTTTTCCAATTGTTCAATCGTTAACCATTCCGTATTATTATCACTCGTGTATGCAAATCCTTCCGGTAATGTCTTGCCTCCCTCTGCAAATTTTTTAGACCACCATGGAAACTCTGGCTGAATGACATAATGATCATCAAATTCTACAGTATGTCGGGCATCGTCTTCCATAATCATAGCCTCATGTAGCTTCTCTCCAGGTCGAATACCTACTATTTCTATATCACAATCGGGCGCAATCGCTTTAGCTAAATCCATCACCTTCATACTTGAAATTTTAGGTACGAAAATTTCACCACCATGCATGCGTTCCAGACTATCAATCACAAACTGAACGCCTTGATCTAAAGTAATCCAAAATCGTGTCATACGGTGATCAGTCACTGGTATTGTTCCAGTTTCTCTTACTTGTTTAAAGAAGGGGACTACACTTCCCCGACTACCAGCCACATTGCCATAACGCACGACAGAAAAACCTGTTTTTTTTGAACCAACATAAGAGTTAGCCGCAACAAATAATTTATCCGAAGCAAGCTTTGTTGCCCCGTATAAGTTAACTGGACTACATGCTTTATCTGTACTCAAAGCAATTACTTTTTCGACACCACAGTCAATAGCAGCTTCGATAATATTTTGTGCTCCATGAATATTCGTTTTTATCGCCTCAAACGGGTTATATTCACAGGCATCCACATGCTTCATCGCAGCAGCATGAACAACAATATCTACTCCATCAAACGCACGAACTAAACGCTCCTTATCGCGAACATCCCCTATAAAAAAACGAATACGTTCATCATGAAATTGTTGTCTCATTTCGTACTGCTTCAATTCATCTCGACTAAATATAATAATTTTCTTCACATTAAGTTTTAAGGCCTGTTTGACAAACTTTTTACCAAAAGACCCCGTACCACCTGTTACTAATACAACTTTATTTTCTAGTATATTCATCTTATTATTTCCTCTATTCTATAGTAACTTCTTAATTATGTATGATATCATTCGACCTTTAGCGTGTATTGTATATATCGGTCACTTTTTGTATTTTTAAAATCCTATATTGTAAGCCCGAAATACAAAAATAAGCGCACCTTCCCGGTACGCACGACGAATGGCCGGCTATCTGAGTTTTTTTCAGATAGCTGGCTATTTTGAACATGTGGCTTGGATATTTTTCGACCAAGGCATGTAATTTTGTAAGATCTCTGGCTGTTGTTGAATCGGTAAATTTGGTAGCTCCGCTAATAGCTTCACAAGGTACTGATAAAAATCAATGCCGTTTGTTTTGGCTGTTTCTGCTAAACTCAAACAGATGGCATTTGCTTTCGCACCAGCTTCACTAACAGAAAAAGCCAGTTCTTGCGACCGATCACATTTGGACGAATCGCATTTTCAGCTGGATTATTATCCATCTCAATTCGACCATCGAACAGAAAAGCTTTTAATCCATGTATTCGATTTAATTTGTATTCGGCAGCTTTAGCTAAGGCATTTTTTCCGAAGAACGGCGATTCATCCACCCATTTTAAGAATTTCTCTACAATCGGTTTTGAATATTTTTGCCGTGATTTTCTTCTTTTACCTGGTGAAAGATGCTTAAATTGACGTTCTAGGCGATACAGTTGGTCACAGAAATCCACGCCAATTTGCCCGTTTTTGCTATCGGCTTTCAACCAATAACGTCGCACATGAGCCCAACAGTTAGCGAATGTGACATTAGGAAGATTCCCGTATGCCGAATAACCATCACAAATCACGGTTCCTTTAAAGCCTTCTGTAAATTCTTCTAGTACAGTACGACTTCTCGATAATGCACTTTGAAAAAGAACGATGATTGGTCCTTGGCTTGGCACGCTGCGGAACACCCAATTGTAGGCATTCGATTGCCCTGGTTTTCCGTCTGACCGATTGATAATTTGCGCATACGTTTCGTCCACATGCAGTGCTGATTTAATCGTTAACAGTTGCTTCATCTGTTCATAAATCGGTAAAAGCCAATCTTCTGCAGCACGAATAACCCAGTTTGATAGGTTCTTCTCATTTGTAAGCAGCCCATACCGTTCCCACTCTTTCACCTGACGGTAAAGAGGTAAATACTGAATAAACTTATCGTAAATAAGCTTTGCTAAAACAGTTGGTCCTGCAATACTTCTCTGAATGGCAGCTTGTGGGGCTTTCCCCGTTTCATTTGTGCTTTTTGCAGGACATCTTTTTTACAGTGCCTACACTCATAGGCATGCTCAACATGTTGGATGCGCATCATTTTTGCCGGAATGAATTTTGCTTCTTCACGCGCAATCGTTGTACCGACTTCGGTCATTTGACCAAGGCAACAGTCACATTGTGTGTTTTCAGGATGATGATGAATTTCTTCGATTTCCATTCCATCACGAAACGAATCATTTCGTTTTTTCTTATGTAGTTTACGAACAACTGTATACGTAACAGTTGACGTGCTTTGTTCTTCTGTGTGCTCAGGTTCGCTAAAAAACGGATCATCTTCAAATAAAGAGCCTTGCCCATCCGGTGCTTGATACTTTGACTTTTCTGATTTAGAACCGTATAACGCCTTTGTTAATTGGCGAACTTGTTCAGTCAACGCTTCAATTCGTTGCAGTAATTCTTTATTTTGTTTAGATAAATCTCCATTTTGCTGTTTCATATACGCTAATTGTTCTTCAAGAAGTTGAACAACTTTATCAGTTGTAATAGAAGTGTTTCTCAAATCATTCACCACATTTCGTTCAGTATCGGATACGGATGATTATACCATCTTGATAAATAGATTTAAAAGACACCTTTTGCTGATTTTGCAATAGCTTTTGGTTGCTGGAGCGATAATCCTTCTAAAAGCCAGCGAAGCTCCTGTTGTGAAAGGTTACGCACTTCCTTTTCATCTTTTGGCCATTGCAGTTTCCCATTTTCTAGCCGTTTATAGAGTATGGCAAAGCCATCTCCATCGAAATACAAACATTTATAGCGATCCTTGCTCGTTCCAGAAAATAAGAAAATGGAATCGCTATAGGGGTTCAGTTCAAAAGAATCCTGAATAAGTGTAGCGAGACCATCAATGCCTTTTCGCATATCCGTCTTGCCACAAATAATATAGATGTTCTGCACTTTCGTAAAATCATGCTTCATTGTTTATTCAGCTCCTTCATGATCATTTGGATGATGCGCTCATCTACGCCATTGAAGAAGGAGATTTCAATACCAGTTGTTTTAATGATACGTAAGCCCGAAATACAAAAATAAGCGCACCTTATCGGTACGCATGACGAATGGCCAGCTATCTGAGTTTTTTTCAGATAGCTGGCTATTTTGAACATGTGGCTTGGATATTTTTCGACCAAGGCATGTAATCTTGTAAGATCTCTGGCTGTTGTTGAATCGGTAAATTTGGTAGCTCCGTTAATAGCTTCACAAGGTACTGATAGAAATCAATGCCGTTTGTTTTGGCTGTTTCAGCTAAACTTAAACAGATCGCATTCGCTTTAGCACCGGCTTCACTAACAGAAAAAAGCCAGTTCTTGCGACCAATCACATTTGGGCGAATCGCATTTTCAGCTGGATTATTATCTATCTCAATTCGACCATCGAACAGAAAAGCTTTTAATCCATGTACACGATTTAATGTGTATTCGGCAGCTTTAGCTAAGGCATTTTTTCCGAAGAAAGGTGATTCATCCACCCATTTTAAGAATTTCTCTACAATTGGTTTTGAATGTTTTTGTCGTGATTTTCGGCGTTTACCTGGTGAAAGATGCTTAAATTGACGTTCTAGGTGATACAGTTGGTCACAGAAATCCACACCAATTTGCCCGTTTTTGCTATCAGCTTTCAGCCAGTATCGTCGCACATGCGCCCAACAGTTGGCGAACGTGATACCAGGTAGATTCCCGTATGCAGAATAGCCATCACAAATCACGGTTCCTTTAAAGCCTTTTGTAAAGTCTTCTAATACAGTACGACTTCTTGATAAAGCACTTTGGAAAAGGACAATGATAGGACCTTGGTTTGGCACGCTGCGGAACACCCAATTGTAGGCATTTGATTGTCCTGATTTTCCGTCTGACCGATTGATAATTTGCGCATATGTTTCATCCACATGCAGTACTGATTTCATCGTTAACATCTGCTTCATCTGTTCATAAATCGGTAGAAGCCAATCTTCTGCAGCACGAATAACCCAGTTTGATAGGTTTTTATCATTTGTAAGAAGCCCATAACGTTCCCACTCTTTCACCTGACGGTAAAGAGGTAAATACTGAATAAACTTATCGTAAATAAGCTTTGCTAAAACAGTTGGTCCTGCAATACTTCGCTGAATGGCAGCTTGCGGAGCTTTCCCACGTTTCATTTGTGCTTTTTATGTGGCATCCATTTTACAGTGCTTGCACTCGTAGGTATGTTCAATATGCTGGATGCGCATCATTTTTGCTGGAATGAATTTTGCTTCTTCACGCGCAATCGTTGTACCGGCTTCGGTCATTTGACCAAGGCAACAGTCGCATTGTGTGTTTTCAGGATGATGATGAATTTTTTCTATTTCCATTCCAGCACGAAACGAATCATTTCGTTTTTTCTTATGTAGTTTACGAACAACTGTATACGTAACAGTTGACGTGCTTTGTTCTTCTGTGTGCTCAGATTCGCTAAAAGATGGGTCGTCTTCGAATAAAGAGCCTTGCCCATCCGGTGCTTGATACTTTGATTTTTCCGATTTAGAACCGTATAAAGCTTTTGTTAATTGGCGAATTTGTTCCGCTAATGCCTTGTTTTGGGACAACGAATGATCTAGCTTTATTGAAAGCTCTTCATTTTGTTTTTTCATGTATGCTAATTGTTCTTCAAGTAACTGGATTACTTTTTCTGTTGTCGAAGAGTTTTCCAAATCATTCACCCCATTTCATTCAGTATAAGTTATGGATGATTATACCACTTAGGTGAATAGATTTAAAAGACACCTGTTGCAGATTTCGAAATTGCCTTTGGCTGCTGGAGCGATAATCCTTCTAAGAGCCAACGAAGCTCCTGCTGTGAGAGGTTACGCACTTCCTTTTCATCTTTTGGCCATTGTAGTTTCCCATTTTCTAGCCGTTTATAAAGTATGGCAAAGCCATCCCCATCGAAGTACAAACATTTATAGCGATCCTTGCTCGTTCCAGAAAATAAGAAGATGGAATCACTATAGGGATCCAGTTCAAAAGAATCCTGAATAAGTGTAGCGAGTCCATCAATGCCTTTTCGCATATCTGTCTTACCACAAATAATATAGATGTTCTGCACGCTCGTAAAATCATGCTTCATTGTTTATTCAGCTCCTTCATGATCATTTGAATGATGTGCTCATCTACGCCATTGAAGAAAGAGATTTCGACATTAGCTGTTTTAATGATGCAGCTTGGCTGTGCGAAATGTTTCTAGCTTAAATTGAGGGTGGTCACATCACTCAGGTAAAGGCTAGACAGTTCCTTACGGAATTGAAGGGTTATATCGAAGAATCAAATGATGAGGTAACGCTCGGAAGGGTTCTCTCTTAATCGAATAGCACTGGATTTAGTAAGAATGATTGTGTTATAAGCTCGGTGAAAAGGCGTGAGAAATTACCGTAACAGTACGGCTGACGAAAGCCTACTCGATGGAGTGGTGTAGTTCATGATGCTTGAGTTGAATGGATATGGTGAGGATGCAAATAAACCTACAAGAAAAGGTTAAGCTGACGAACTTCTGAATGTACGGGTCTATAACTGCAATACATAGAAATGTGTATATCACCAAATTGTGAGGTTAGCTGTGGGTGAGTAAAACTAGCTAATATGAAAAGCCATGATACGTTACAGGCGTATGAGAGTTAACAGGCTTAGAGGAAGCACCTAAGTTCATTCTATAATAGATATAATTCAACGTTGTAAGCTGATAACGTGGAGGACTTACTTCTAATGAAACGTTGGCGAGGAAAACATCAATGAAACTAGTTGTTGTATAACTTGCTTTAATATCAGTGAAAGTGGTGGCATAGTACCAATGAAATGTTTAATCCACATGGAGGGATAGCCACTAGACTAATAAAGATTTATTCAACCAAGTAAGGCAGTTCTTTATTGATTAATAAGTTAATAAGGTTCTTGTGAGACTAAAAGAGGTTTAACTCCGAAAGGAGTCATCGACTTATTGAAACGGAAGAAACTGAGACACAATGAGTATTATGGTATGCAAGATTGCTTCGATACACTCTACGCTCAAAGTGTTTGTGGTCATCATTTCTATAATTTAACAGAATTAATGAGTTCTAAGGATAATATACGTCTAGCCTACCGAAACATCAAAAGAAATACAGGTAGTGAAACTGCTGGAATTGATAAATTAACAATTAAAGATGTTGTGCATCTACGAGTAGAAGATGTAATAGAAAAAGTTCAAGCTATGTTCAAATGGTATGAACCACAACCAGTTAGACGGGTTTTCATCCCAAAAGGAGTAGATAAAACTAGACCACTAGGAATACCTACGATTTGGGACAGGATTTTTCAACAATGCGTACTGCAAATTTTAGAGCCAATTTGTGAAGCTAAATTCCATAAACATAGTTATGGTTTTAGACCGAACAGAAACACTCATCACGCTAAAGTTAGACTTGAATTTCTGATTAACCAATCTGGACTATATCATTGTGTTGATGTAGATATTAAAGGTTTCTTTGATAATGTAAATCATAGCAAACTTTTAAAACAAATGTGGTCATTAGGTATCAGGGATAAATCCCTTCTTTCTATTATATCTAGGTTACTAAAAGCAGAGATTGTAGGAGAAGGTATCCCTACAAAAGGTACACCGCAAGGTGGTATTCTGTCGCCATTATTATCTAACATTGTGTTAAATGAGTTGGATTGGTGGGTTAGTGACCAGTGGGAAACATTTGAAAGTAAATATACCTACTCGACCAATGGTAGTAAGTATCAGCAATTAAAGAAATCGAGTTTGAAAGAGTGTTTTATTGTCCGCTATGCGGATGATTTTAAGGTAATGTGTCGCACAAGGTCACAAGCAATTAAAATGTACAATGCGTTAAAAGATTTCTTGAGTAAGAGATTACACTTGGAAACAAGTGAAGAAAAATCAAAGGTAGTTAATTTGAAGAAAAACTCATCAGAGTTTCTAGGGTTTTCAATGAAAGCCATAAGAAAAGGTAAGACCAGATTTGGTTATGTAGCAAAGTCTGATATGTCAAAAAAGGCTAAAGCAAATGCTTTTCAAAAGATTAAAGAAGCAATAAAAGTAATCAAGAGAAAGCCTTGCATTCAGACAGTTTGGAACTTTAATACCGTTGTAATGGGAATCCAAAACTATTACTCAGCTGCAACTCAAATTACAATCAACTTGAATGAGTTAAATCTACATTTACGCAAGACGTTATACAATCAACTAAAGAATATTCGAACAGAGGCAAGTTTCCATGAGATGACGAAGACTTTACAGAAAAGATATGGGGGTTACAAGTCCAAACTATTTAAAATACAAAATATGGTCTTTGTCCCCATCCATGCACAACGTTGGAGAAAGACACTTGGTTTCTCCCAAGTGGTATGTAACTTTACTGCCGAAGGCAGAGCAAAAATTCACAATAGCCTAAAGGCTATCAATAGAAGTACTCTTTCTTACATCATGAGAAACTACATTCCAAACAGATCTATTGAATATAACGACAACAGAATCAGTAAGTTTATTGCCCAGTACGGCAAATGTGCCATTTTAGGTGAAGAATTGGGTATTAACGATTGGCATTGTCATCATATTAATCCTTTTCACATTTCAAAAGATGATAGCTATTCAAACTTAATAGTTTTGAACAAGGCTATACATGAGCTTATACATTTGAAAGACAAATTTAAAATTGAAGAATTCTTAAAAGCTGTAAAGCTTTCAAATAGGCAAATAGAAAAAGTAAATATCTTACGACTGAAATGTAACAATGAAATAATCTAACTTTGGAAACACAGCACTCGTCTGCTTAAAATATAGAAAGAATAAATTGGTTTAGTTGGAACGCCGTATGCGATGAAAGTCGCACGTACGGTGTGAACAGGGGGAAAAGGGAGCGATAACTTCAAACCCTTACCTATCTGTATCAGAGGGAAATTGCGTTGAATTGATAAAAGAATACTTGTCCGTGATGGTATCCAGTGTCACAGGGACAATTGTTAGTTTGGTAGTGGGCATAAAAAAGCACCTCCTTTAATTGATACGTCTATCGTACCGGAGGTGCCTGGTTGTTTAAATGCGTCATTTGATTACGGGCTTACAATGATACAGCTTGGTTCGGAGGAAACTTGTGTTGAACTGATAAAAGAAGACTTGTCCGTGATGGGATTCAGTGTCACAGGGACAATTGTTAGTTTAGTAGTTGACATAAAGAAGCACCCCCTTTAATTGATACGTCTATCGTACCGGAGGTGCCAAGTTATTTATATGCGTTATTTGAATACGGGCTTACCCTATATTTGAAACTCAGTATACTATTCATTTGACGTAAATAGTCAAAAAAATACTTGTCACCATGATTTCATGACAACAAGTATTTTAACTTAATTTAAGCTGAAATCGTAATTTTTCAATACACTTCTTCTATCAATGCATGATCACCAATGCCTAACCCAAACTATATACCATTTACGCTGTGTTATTTACTTTTCCCATAAATATCTCAACATTTTGCTTGGGCGATATTTATTATAAAGGCAAATTATCATTCAATTGAAGCGTATATGTTCTACATGCCAGTGCATTAATTTTGGTGTATTTCAATTAACGTCGCTTCTTCAAAAAATGGAGCGATTTCATATTCAAACATATCTGCTACTAATACATAATCCTGCATTTCAAGACCTGTATTGATTTCCTGTAAAAACTCTTGAACTTTTTCAATTTGTACAGCTACTTTTACATCATTTGCTTTGAAGAGTTCACTCGCCTCTACAAGCCATGACATTCCTTCTGAAAACTCCAAAATCATTTTCAAGGCACTTGCTATTTGATCACTTCTTAAATTTTCAGCAATCTCTTGACTTCCAATAGCTACTCTTGGTAAATATTCGTTAAAACTTTGAATCGTATCCATTAAAATTTCTCTCATTATTATTCCTCACTTTTTATTAATTTCACATTATCCATTCGTTCTACTACATTTTCGGTATACTTTCAATTGTTTAGTTGCTTCTAATAAGTTTAGAATAGAGGGTCTTTGTTGGATAATATACCCTAGTGTGTTTTTCAACAGGTATTTCGTTCTCTTTTCCAAATATCTTTTTTGAACCCTTATTGTGATTGATACAACAACTAGATCTATTATAAGTACATCTCTACTTATATATCGACTTAGCTTATACTTTATCAATAATTTTTCCGTCATTTCATTTCTTTCAGAACAAATTTGTTAAAACGCTCATCCACAGACAAAAAAACTATAGCTTCCTTCACGAAAAAAAGCCCTGTTTCTCAATTGAGAAACAGGGCAACAGGCATTAATTATTGTAATAATTGAAGAACGCCTTGTGGTTGTTGGTTAGCTTGCGCTAGCATAGATTGTGCAGCTTGCATTAAGATGTTGTTCTTTGTGAAGCCCATCATCTCTTTTGCCATATCAGTATCACGGATACGTGATTCAGCAGCTGTTAAATTCTCAGAAGAAGCACCTAAGTTGTTGATAGTGTGCTCTAGACGGTTTTGAACCGCACCAAGCATAGAACGCTCTTTTGATACAGTGTTAAGTGCATCATTAATCGTTTTAATAGCCTTATCTGCACCTGCTTGAGTTGTGATATCAACATCAGCAGCTGCAACACCTAAAGTTGCTGCATCCATATTACCAACAGATACAGTGATATTTTGACCTGAGTTAGCACCGATATGGAATTTCTTATTTGTGAAAGAACCATCTAAAACTTTCATGTTGTTGAATTCAGTGTTTTCAGCGATACGAGTAATTTCTGCAGTTAATTGAGTAATTTCATCTTGTAATTTTTGACGGTCTGTATCAGCTTTGTCTTCGTTTGTATCGTTGGCAGATTGTACAGCTAATTCACGCATACGTTGTAGGATAGCGTGAGTTTCATTAAGAGCACCCTCAGTAGTTTGGATTAAAGAAATTGAGTCTTGAGCGTTTTTAGTTGCCATGTCAAGACCACGGATTTGTCCGCGCATTTTTTCAGAGATTGCTAAACCAGCAGCGTCATCGCCAGCACGGTTGATTTTGTAACCTGAAGATAATTTCTCAAGGTTTTTAGAAGCTTGAGCGTTGTTGAAGCCTAAGTTACGGTGTGTGTTTAAAGCTGAAATGTTGTGTTGAATTCTCATTTGGAATTCCTCCTTGAATAATTGTTTTTTGTTATTCCACATCCGTGTGGAATTAGGATTAGGCAGTTATGTACTCCCTGCACCTTACACACTATATATCGTATTGAATTGGAAATGTTTAATAGTTTTTTAGAAAGTTTTTTTATTTTTTTATGTAATATATTTAACTACTCAAATTGCAGCTTCTATTTTTTCTTTAATTGCTCAAAATAGCATGCTGATACTGAGAGTGCTTCCTTATTTTGAGCTTGGATGGCCTCGAAAACCTCTGAACGGTGTACCTTAACCGTTTTTGGTGCTACAATACCAATTTTAATTTGTTCACCCTCGATAGCTAATATTTTTATTTCAATTTGGTCGCCAATCATGATGGACTCATCTTTTTTACGGGAAAGTACTAGCATTATTTCGCACTTCCTTCCAATGCTTGCAACGGATAGCGAAGAGGGTAGGATTTATTATCTTGAAGGACGATTTGTTTTCCACATTTAGTTCCGATATTTATGATAACTGGAGCTAATAAATTAATGGTAGAATCCTGTAATGTTTCCTTCATTGTAACAATCGCATATGTTAGGACATCCTCTTGTTTTTCAATTTGCAGCTGCTCACGGTCCTCCTCACTCACATCAAAGCTATAATCTTTTTTAAAAGCAAATGGGTAGGCTACAACGAAACCAATTTCTGTATTATTAATTGATTGAAGCATCGCTAAAGGGAGGTCTGCATCAAGAGGTAACAATACAAATTTTTTTTCATCCTCTAATCCAAGTAAACCATGTTCAAACATTAGGATGTCTTGTTCTAAAATTTCAATTTCACCTAAAAATTTAGTGGCAATTTTCATTATTTATACGCTCCTTTAAATGATGACATCAATGTCAACATCTGGTCTTTGTACCATTGTACCAGTTATTTTCCCAGGTGTGTATTCGTGAGTAGGTTTGTTCACCTTAGCGTCAATTATTGGCTCTCTACGTTGTATATTGACATCTGTTGTACCTGGTGTATAGTCGATTTTTACTGATCCTACTGATGGAACAAATTTAATATTAAATTGTACTCGATGAGGACCATGATTTTGTTTTGCGATATTCTGTATTATCGAGCGTCCTTGCCCTTTTCCAGAGTTCTCCATTATTTGGCGACCTTCTTTTGCCCTTCTTGCTATTCCTTTGAGTGCCTCTTGTTTTCCTTTTTCTGCGTAGTTTGCACTTGATTCCAGTGGACCAATCATTCCTATATCCCTTCTAGCCTGTGAAGAGTCGATTTTCAAAATACTTCTTGTTGTATTAATATCTAAGATAGCAGCTGGTTGTTCAATATGCTGTGTAGCTTTTGGCTGTTTAATATATTGTTGGGATTTAGCAATATGAAGATCAATCTTAGCATCTGTAGTACGAATTTGAATTTGAGGGAGTCTCATCTACATCTCTCCTTTCAAGAAAAGCGTCTGAACAAAATTGTCCAAACGCTCTTGTTGTTCCTAATAGAGTTTGCCCCTGTCGCTTCGCTTTCGGGGCAGAACCTTTCGCTTTGTGTTTGCCCCTGACACTTCGCTTTCGGGGCAGAACCCTAGTAGATTTTATCTTATAAAATCTACTAGGGTTTGCTGAATAATTTTTGCACCTACGGATAATGCAGCCTGATGAATAGATTCATTCGTAACCATTTCTGTAATGGCCTTAGAATAATCCACAGACTCAGTATCTCTAAGTTGCTTTGTCACACTGACCTCACGGATACTTAGTCGATTCTCCATCATCTCAATACGATTTTGACGGGCTCCTACATCAGCCTGCGCTTCCAAAATTTTATTGTGCATTGTTGTAATATCATCACTAGTACTTGAGGATGAGACACCACCTAGCATATCTCCAATCTCTTGACCTGTTTTACTTGGATCCCCTAATAAATCAGAAATTTTCCCCATCATATCATCTATGCTTTTAAATAGATCTTTACCAGGCGTATTCACTTGAATTTGAATACCATCATAAATTTCGATATTAACAGCTTCATTCGGTGCATTTAGGGCTGGGTTAATTTCTTTTCCGTTCCCACCACCCACAGGCGTAAACAATTGCTGATTTGTATTTGTTCCACTAAATAGGTAGCTGCCACCAATATTAGTGTTTCCAACATCCTGAATCTGCTGGCGAATTTGATCAATCTCCATTTTGATTTTTTCACGTTCTTCTGGTGTGTTAGTATCATTCGCCGCTTGAATAACTAACTCACGAACACGTTTCATTTGCTCGCCAACCTGATTCAAAGATTCATCAGATGAATCTAACCAGTTATTTGCTGTTATCATGTTGCGTGTATATTGCTCGACCTTGGCTAAATCTCTACGATAGCCCATTCCATTTACTGCTACAACTGGATCATCTGATGGACGAGTAATTTTTGAGCCAGAGTTAAGTTGATCCTGAAGCTTAGACATTTTGCCATAACTTTTATTTAAATTAAGTAACATATTACTTGAAAGCATTGATTGTGTTACGCGCATTTTTTAAAAAACTCCCTTCTTATTAGTCGGAGAGTTATTCTCCATAAATTGTTTATTTTTATAGGCCTACTCGACCCATACCATTAATAATTTTATCTAATGTTTCATCAACAACGGTAATCATACGTGCATTGGCATTATACGCTTGTTGGAAAGTAATCATATTTGTCATTTCTTCATCTAATGAAACTGAGCTCACCGAATCACGACTATTTGATACAGTTAAACGTTGAGATTCTGAAGTTGCTGCTAGACGTAGAGCTTCCTCACCGTCTACACCAATTTTCCCAACGATCCCCTGATAAAATGATTGCATCGTTGCATTTCCAATAGAGGCATATAATTTATGTTGCATATTCGCAAGCTCATAGGCATGCTTACCATCACCTTCTTGAGTAACCCCTGAAGATGCAGCTAAAAGGTTTGGATCATTTTTAATGGCTTCATTAAATTTAATCCCACCTGCTCCTGTACCTGCACCTAAAAAGAAAAGTCCTCCATTAGTAGAAGGGGTAGTTACAACCCCATTAGAATCTTTTTGCTCTAATGTATAGCCATTTGCATGCAGTTTATTAAATTCTTCAATAAAAGCATTCGCTAACTGGTCTAATTTTTCTAATGTTTCAGGGTAGTAGCCCTTTATACCATTTGTACTTTGATAACCATAGGAATTAATAAGGGATAATAATTTTCCTTTTGAAGCTTCAAAATCCTGTTGTCCAATTGCTGCTTGGGAGCTAGTGACAGTTCCCGCCTCATGATCCTCTAACGATTCAATATCTGTTAATTGTAATTCTGAAAATACATTGGTAATGTCATTGCCTGTAACCTTACTACCGTTAGTTCCCATTGCAGTAAACTGCGCAAAATCTTTTCCATCTACTAAATTTCTGACAACACCATCAGTACCTTTAAACGTTATTTTCAAGCTACCTTCAGCAACCTTAGAAGCGAGACCACCAGAAGGAACACGTTCAATGGAGACAGGTATGTACTCATTTAATTTATCTACTAATACATCACGAACATCATATAAATCATTGGGAACATACCCATTTGGCTCTACTTCTTGAATTTGTTTATTAACGGCTGCAATTTGCTTTAGAATAGTGTTAATTTGTGTTGTAGAGACATCTAGTTCTTTACCCAGATTACCTTGAATTGTTTTTAATTGTGTATCAATGGTGTTGAAAGACTGTGCTAAATGCTGTGCACGACCGATAGCTACTTTACGTGCTGCTGCATCTGCCGGCTTGTTACCAACATCCTGAAGCCCTTTCCAAAACTGTTCAAAAGCCTTATCTAATCCAAATTCAGAAGGTTCGTTAATAATATCCTCCATTTGAGAAATAGCCTTTGTTCTTGATTCCCAATAGCCAAATTTATTGGTTTCTTGGCGATATTGGCGATCAATAAATTCATCACGAATACGTTGAATCGATCCTGTTTCAACTCCAGTTCCTAAATGCCCTGGATAGCTTGGCTGATTTAAGCCCGCCGTTGGAAAACCTGGAGTAGCCTGCATATTTACTCGCTGACGAGAGTATCCTAATGAGTTGGCATTAGAGATATTATGTCCAGTTGTATATAAAGCTGTTTGCTGTGTAAATAAACCACGTTTACTTGCCTCTAAGCCCATAAATGTTGAGCGCATTTCTTTTCCTCCCTTTAAAAACCTCTATTTTCTAAAAAATTTACGCTTGTGAATCAAAATACGATTTTTTGCCCATGGTATTTGTACCTCGTACCTCACGACCTGAGTAGTTAAATTGCTCTGGACGAGGAGGACGAGTAGCATCTAATGTAAGATTCACAATTTGTAATGATTGAAATACTAATTTTTGATTGAGATCATTTTGCTTTTTTAAGTCATTGATGATGTGCAATAAGCGATTGCGAACTGCTGTTAGTGTGTCTTTTTCAGTCTGTTGCTCAGCAGCATCGATGACATCTGCGACAGTTGTTTTGTCAGTGGTAGCAAGTCCTTTTGCTCCAAGGTAGTCCGTTACCTGTTTCTGACGCTGTTGCTCGAGCTTATCGATTGCCGCTACATGGGCTTGCTCGTCCTTGAGCATTTGATCCAGTGCTTCGATATCGCCAACTGTAATAATTTCCGTTTTTTTGTTAGCTAGTTCTAGCAAGCTTTTGTGCATTCTTTCTAGCTTTGTTAATGTAGAACAAATCGCCTCTATAGACATTTTGCTAAACACCCTTTCTGTTATTCCCTAGAAACGATAGTATTTCAGCATATCTTCTGCAACTTGACGAGCATTGACCTTATACTCACCAGAAGCAATATCCTCCTTTAATTGCTGAACGCGTTCAGCACGCTCAGTACTGTATGTTGAAATTCCTTGCATGTTCTGTGCAGCCTTTGAAATTTCGATTTTATCCGCAAAGGATGCCTTGTTATCGCCTGATTTTACATTGCGTACCTGATTTTTATAGGCGTTTACTGCATTGATACCATAAGATGTAATTTTCATTTTTTCCCCTCCCATCTAAAAAGCTTATCTTTCTATTATTTCGGATTGTCTTGCATAATGTTAAGTTTTCAAACATAAAAAAGTGTGCTAATTTTGTTTAAAATTAACACACTTTCCGCCTTTATCGTTTTCGGTCAGAGTGATATGTGACACGATCGCGCGTCTCTACACTATCGCGAAATTCCTTAGCAGCCTCAAACGTTCGAAGCTCTGATTTCAGCTCATCCTGACATTTTGAACAAAGCTTGCCTTTTGTTGTAAGATGTCCGCAGTTATCACATGGGTAGCCTAGGTTAGGAAACATGGCTGGCTGTAAACGACCTTTGCGCACCCATTTATATAATAGCTCTTCCTCAGCTCCTGTCGCCTCTACAATACGTTCCACTGTTGCAGCACGGTTTTCACGTTTACGTAAAAATCGATAAACGATTTGATAGAGCTCCTCTTCAGATTGAGCACATTTATGACATACTTCTCTGACACCTATATAATTAAAAAATTCATTACACTTTGGACAATTACGAACCTCTGCCATCTACTCTTCCTCCTCTGTATAAATAACAGTTATCTGCGATTTCTTCTATACTCGTTATCTATTATACATGATGCATTAGCATTTTCATCCATTAATTAATGTGAAGGATTGAACACTTCTAGCCCCCGCATTTATTAAAACTTCAGTAGCATGCTGTAAAGTTGTTCCTGTAGTTTTTATATCGTCAAAAAGAAGATATTCTTTATGCTCTACATAAGCTCCATCCATTAGACAAAATAGCGGTGCCACCTGTATGCGTTCCTCTCTATTTTTAGCACTTTGAGTTTCGGTTGTAGTTTTTTCTAATAGTTGATTATAAGGAATATTCGCTGCTTTTAATAGCTCTTCCATATGCGAAAAGGTACGCTCTTTTTGTTTGAAAGGATGCATAGGAATTGGGATGATAGTGGCTTTTTCATGTTTGAAACGAGCATAAAGCTCCTGTCGAAATACTTTTGCCAGTGCGACATCCTGAAGAAATTTATACTGATGTAAATATTCCTTCATAGCATTATTATATTGATAAAGAGCCGTTGCTGATTGGGAATTTTCAAAGCGTGCCGAGCACTTTTCACATATAGTTGGTTGGAATTGCTTAGTTAAAAGAGTTGTCCATGAGATAGTATGCTGCAAAGGCTGTGCACATAATAAACAATGTGTGTCTATTTTATTCATTGAGGAAAGCCTTTCATATTGTAAGTCAAAATTTTCGTTCGTGCATCATCCATTTCAACCGTAATCCCATGATGGAAAAATACAATATCTCCGTCTGCAAATTCAGCGTTTCGTCCAACCCGTCCAGCTATTTGTATAAGTGCACTAGTATTAAAAATGGTGGATTCTGCCCCTACGACCGCCACCTGCACATTCTTAATCGTAATTCCACGTTCTAGAATAGTGGTTGTCAGCAATCCACTAATTTCTTCATTACGCAGTTTAAGAACCTTCTCTTTACGCTCAGGATCCTCAGCATGTACTGTGGTAATGCTGGCATCTAACGCCTTAAAAAGTGGTGAAGCTACTTTCATTAACTCTACCTTTGGAAAGAATATTAGAAATGGCTCTTTTTGTACTAGACGCTCCTCAGTCCATTGTTTTAGTTTCGGTGGGATTTTTCCTCGTTTAAAGCATTTTTCATAGCTCCATAAAGAACGAAATCTTGGGACAGGTAACGGATAATTATGATAACGTTTTGGGATAAAGGAGTAACTGTTATTTTGATACTGATGAAGTAGCTTTTGAGAAGGTGTTGCAGTTACAAATACTACTGGGGTATCTTTCCTTTTAGCTTTTTTCACAGCTCTCTGTAAGGTTTCATCAAATGTATATGGAAAAGCATCTGCCTCATCAACAATCATCACATCAAAGGCTCTCTCAAATCGATAAAGCTGATGTGTAGTTGCTAATATAAGCTGTGCATAGCCCTCCTGCTTCGGTGCCCCACCGTATAAGGCATGGATTATTGTGCTAGGGAAAGCCTTTTGAAAGCGAGGAAATAATTCTAGTACTACATCAGTCCGAGGTGTTGCAATGCATACACGCAAGCCTTGCTCTAAGGCATAATGAACTGAAGGGAAGAGCAGCTCTGTTTTTCCTGCACCACATACAGCATGGATCAGATGAGAGCGCTTTGCTTTTATACTTTCTAGTATTTCATTTGCCGCTTGCTGTTGAAGCACTGTAAATTGACCAGCCCACTCTAATGGGTGCTTCCTTGCTCTAATTGCACGAGGCCCTATCCAGATAAGCAGCTCTGTACAGCTACTTACTCTCCCCATATGAAGACAATGTCTACAATAAATACACGATTGTTCGCATTTTGAGCAATCAAACGTAGTAAATTGCTGAGGGTCTTGATTATGACAACGATTGCATTTTAAATGTGGTTCTTTTTGGATTTCTTCTATTATATGGAAGTAATTGCATTCAATGACCTTTTCGATATTATCTTTTGGAAATGGTGAATGCTCCTTTAACCAAATACGTCCTTCATGAAAATCCCTCAATGCAGGTGTTAATAACCAACCTCTATATTTCATTTTTTTGCTCCTTTCAATACGAAATCAATTTCGCCTTGGCGTAATTGCGTCCGGATTTTGAATTGTGCCTACACAATTCATTCCTTTGAAAATCCGTGACATCCGCCAGAGGCTTTATCTTCATTCAGTAGGTTTTTGGACACCCACTGAAAAGAAACCAAAACCGCATTCATCTCTCCACTGTAGAGGTGAGAATTTTCTGCTGAATGAAGATAAAAACAGCCCCTACAAATATCATGTAGAGACTGTTTCATCTAAGTTATTTTTTTGTCCAGCCCAGCCCCATAGAGCCCTCACCTAAGTGTGTACCTATAACAGGACCGAAATAGCTTAATGTAAAGTTCACGTTTGGGTAGGTTAATGCTAATTGTGCTTGCCATTCTTCTGCCTCGGATTGGCAATTGCCATGAATCACAACCGCATCCATTGCTTGATATTTCCTCGCATCCGCAGCTAATAGGTCCTCAGCACGTTTTAAGGCCTTTTTACGTGTGCGAATTTTTTCAAATGGGACAATAATCTTGTCCACGAAATGCAAAATAGGCTTTACTTGGAGTAAACCGCCAATTAATGCAGCTGCCGAAGATAGTCTTCCCCCACGCTGTAAGTGAGCCAAGTCATCTACAATGAAGTAAGCACGAGTATATTGCTTCATGTCCGCCAATGTAGCAAGTATTTCTTTTGCTGAAATACCTTGTGCTGCCATTTCAGCTGCTCGTAATACATAAAAGCCCTGTACGGCACAAGATATTTCACTATCAAAAGTAAAAACATCAATGCCTTCCACCATATCTCCAGCTTGAACTGCGCCTTGATATGTCCCGCTAATGCCACTCGATAAATGAATAGATATGACCGCATCATAATCTTTTGCTAGCTCTTCAAAGAGAGTGGCAAATTCACCAATTGGAGGCTGTGTTGTTTTTGGGAATTCTTTTGCCCCACGCACCTTGCCATAAAATTCAGATGCCGTGATATCTACTTCTTCAGCAAATAATTGTCCTGAGATATTGACACTTAACGGAATCATATGAATGTTTAAGCGCGCTCGTTCTTCAGGTGTAATATATGCAGTACTATCTGTTACGATTGCTGTCCTCATCCATGTCCACTCTCCTATTCTTCATAGTTTACAATAAAAAGAAATGAATGTGAAATGAATTACGGCCATACGTAAACTTGTCCAATTTTCGAATAGGAAACAAGATTTACTTTCCGTTATTCTAGATTTTTGCTAGAGGACTAGCATTCATTTCACATTCATTTTCTATGTATAGTCGATTCTTATTTAGAGGATATCTTCATCTGGTTCATTCTTATTTGAATAAAATGAAGATATTCCTCTTTGTTATTTACCAGTAGTTGATTTTGTGTCGTCGCCGATATAAAAGACGCTCGTTACCTTCCAGCTTCCAGCTTCTTTGACGAATACTGTTACTTGTTGACCTACACCCTCATGCTTTACTTTTGTTTTCAATTCAACTAAATGCACTGTCATATTTGTATGGATCTGTGCTTCTTCTTCACTATATTTTATAATTGTTGTATCTTTAACATCTCTTTTAACGTCAGACTGTTCAAAAACTTCTTTTGTGCGTTTTTTGTCTTCTTCATAATCGAAACCTTTTGGATTCTTTGAGATCGTTTGCATATAACGATCAAGGTCTTCTGCATTGAAAGCTGCAATATATTCATCAAACGCTGCTAATATTGCTTTTTCTTCATCAGAAGGAACATTTTCTGCCTTTGTTATTTTCCCATCATTCATTTCAAACCCAGCAGTACCTTCATCAATGATTTTCTGTCTTTCTTCCGCACTCATATCTTCATTTTTATTACCACAAGCAGTTAGTATCAATAAGGTAAAAACTGCTAGAATACTTTTCTTTAACATCCAAAAACCTCCCGCGCATATTGTAGCATATAAATGCCGTCGTAGGAATTTTGTTGTGCATTTTCTACATTTAGGTGCTACATCTTTCTTATGACGCTCATGATTTTAAAATGTTGCACCCTTTAAATATAATATTCTCTTCAATCAAATTGTTACGCTTTTCATCAAGGAGTCCATATCATCAATTTCGCCTTGGCGTAATTGTTGCTGTCGCTTCGCTTTCGCACAGATAAACAATGCGTCCGGATTTTGAATTGTGCCTAGGCCTGCACGAGGACCGACACGATGTCGGTCATTTCGGTAATGCCACAGGGACGTGGCGTTTTTACCGATGCAGGTCAGTTAGCCGTTTTCGCAGGATGTGAAGGTTTTAGGCTAACATCCTTTTATTCATTCCTTTGAAAATCAGTGACATCCGCCGGGGGCTTTGGGCCGACATGATGTTGGTCACTCAGTCGTTGCCACAGGACGTGGCGTTCTTAGACTGAGTTCCTCTATTTCAGTAGGTGTTTGAACACCCACTGAAAAGAAATCAAAACTGCATTCATCTCACCACCTGTAGAGGTGTGAGTCTTCTGTTGAATGAAGATAAATAAAAACTGCTTTAAAAACTACTAAAATAATTAAGTAATTTTTTAAAACAGCTTTTATTGTTATGCTATACAATTATCGTACTTCTACCCAGCCGTTCTTAATAGCAGTAACAACGGCTTGTGTACGGTCGTTAACATTCATTTTTTGTAATATGCTAGAAACATGGTTTTTAACTGTTTTTTCAGAGATAAACAGTGTTTCACCAATTGTACGATTTGATTGACCATCCGTTAATAACTGCAATACCTCACATTCACGCTTTGTTAATAAATGGAATGGACGACGAATTTCTGCTTGATGGAAGTTTCCTTTATTTTCATGCTCAGAAAGGCGGCGGAATTCTGCTACTAAATTTTTAGTAACTTTCGGATGTAAATAAGAACCACCGTTTGCTACTACCTTAATTGCTTCAACGATTTCATCCGCATCCATCTCTTTTAGCATATAGCCAAGAGCACCTGATTTTAGTGCATGTGTTACATAAGTTTCATCATCATGAATAGAGAGCATAATTACCTTTGCATCTGGGAACTCATTGATTAATTCCGCAGTAGCCTCTACTCCATTTTTGCCTGGCATATTAATATCCATTAGTACAACATCTGGTTGGTTATCAGCATATAAGGACACCACATCCGTACCATCATCACCTTCTGCTACTACATCAAACGTATCTTCAAAATCTAATATACGTTTTACTCCTTCACGGAATAGCTGGTGATCGTCTACAATAATAATCTTCGTCATTTGTCTTTACCCCCTAGATTTCTACAACAATTACTTTTATTCGACTTCTAACGGAATTTTAAATAGTACCGTAGTGCCGCGGTTTATTTCACTTTCAATTGAGATTGTACCATCTAGTATTTCGATACGCTCTCGCATTCCTAAAATCCCAAATGAATGGTCTTTCACTACTTGTGGGTCAAACCCCATACCATCATCTTTTACGACAATATTCACGGCATTTCTCAGCCACTCAAGTTTTACCCAAATATCCTTACATTTTCCGTGTTTCATAGCATTAGTGACACATTCCTGCACTAATCGGAAAATAGAGACTTCATAATTAGAAGGTATACGCTTTTCAGTGCTTCTCGATTGGAAATGAATTTCAACACCAGGATTGTATTCCGTCACTGTCGATAAATACTTTTTTAATGTCGGAACAATTCCCAGATCATCAAGTGCCATTGGTCTTAAATCATAGATGATACGTCGTACCTCGGATAATGCATTACGCACGGTTTTCTTTAAATCGGCAATTTCAGCCAAAGCATATTCAATACCCTTTTCGCGGTATGTTCTTTCAATTAAATCCGTACGCATTAATACATTTGCTAGCATTTGGGCAGGTCCATCATGAATTTCCCTCGATAAACGTTTACGCTCTTCTTCCTGTGCAGCGATAATACGTATACCAAAATCTTGCTTCATCTTTGCTTGCTCAAGCGCTAGTCCCACATTTTTTAAATCTGACGTTAAGTAATTCAAAACGACATTTACTTGATTGACAATATGATCTGCACGTTCTATCGTATCGAGTAAACCTCTTAATCTTCTCTCGAGATCATCTCTTTTATCACGGAGCTGCTTTTCTTGTGTTTTAATAACGGAGAGCTTTAATTGAAAATCATGCGCAGTTTCATATGCATCTCTAACTTGTTCTTCGGTATAATTATCAAAAGCTTTACTCACTAACACAAGTCTTTGCTTTGCAAGCTGAGTGCTTTTTTCTAAAGCATCGCCTTCATCAATGACAATTGAAATTTGTTTTCTAACAATTTCTAGCTCTCTCTGCATATCTTCAAAGCTTCTTCGGCTTTGTTCACTTATAATAAAGATATCATCTTTTGAGCTCATGATTGTTTCTAACATTCGATTAAATACGTCATCAAGCGACTTTAAATCGAAGGTATCATTTGAAAACATAGTGTACTCCCCAGTCTAATGTCTTATGATTACTTACTTTTTTAATAGACCAATTTCATATATTCTACAGTCTACACCTATTATAGCATCACAATGATAAAAATTAATGCTTTTTCTTCATGAAAATTATAGAATAAATCCCTAGATTAAAGGAGAATGTCACATATGAGAGAAAATTATCTAACTGTAAAAGGATATGGAGAAAGCGAAATAGTAATTTCTAAATCCCGCTTTCTTACTTATATAGAACGTGCAGAAACCGAAGAGGATGCAATTTCTTTTATTGATCGCATAAAAAAATTGCATCATAATGCGACTCATAATTGCTCTGCTTATCTAATTGGTGAGCATGATCATATTCAAAAGGCTAATGATGACGGGGAACCTAGTGGTACAGCTGGCGTCCCTATGTTAGAGGTCCTAAAGAAACAGGGCTTAAAGGATACAGTCGTTGTGGTCACACGTTACTTTGGTGGCATAAAACTTGGTGGCGGCGGTCTTATCCGCGCATACGGTAAAGCAACAACAGAAGGATTACTGGCAGCACAAGTCGTTGAACGCAAACTTCACCATATTATGAAAATTGCCATTGACTATACTTGGCTGGGTAAAGTAGAAAACGAAATTCGAGGCTCTTCGTATACATTAGAAGAAATTCGATATTTGGAAGGCGTAGATATCATTGTATCTGTGCTAAAAGAAGAGGAAGAACAGTTCCGAAACTGGGTAACAGAAATGACAAACGGGCAGGCAAATATTTCTTTTGAAGAGACCCGATTTATTGAATTTGTTGTGAAATAAATAGTTTTAATTGTCGAAAGCTTAATATCCATAGTATAATTTTAATATTGAGCTATTTTATCAATCACACATTCTTTTAGGTAATTTGATAAAAACTTAGTTTCATCGCACTATTATTCCCAAAATTCAGAGGAGAATATACTAAATATGAAAAATAGAATAAATAAAAAAAACAAGAAGAGCTCTTCTAAAACTTCTTTAATTATAAAAGTAGCCCTTCTTCTTGTGGCCAGTTTATTAATTTGCGTTTCGGCTTATGGTGTTTATATTACAAAGCAAGCGGAGCACGCAGCAAACTCAGCACATGAAGAATTAGAAGGTCGACAGGTTTCTGTAATGCGAGAAGAAAAAGTAGAGCCTGTGCATGATAATGTGTCCATCTTGTTTGTCGGCGTGGATGATAGTGAAAATCGTGGTCAAGGTTCTGATAACTCTCGTTCCGATGCACTTATTTTAGCTACACTAAACAATAAAACAAAAACGATTAAAATGTTAAGCATTCCTCGCGATTCGTACGTTTATATCCCTAATGTAGGCTATGAGGATAAAATTACTCATGCTCACGCATATGGTGGCACACTGGCAACAATCGAAACGGTAGAAAAGCTATTAAATGTTCCAATCGATTATTACGTTCGTATGAACTTTAATGCATTTATCGATGTGGTGGATGCATTAGGTGGTATTGAAGCAGAAGTACCATATAAGCTACATGAAAAGGATGAATTCGATCGAAATTCTATTAATTTACAGCCAGGTCTACAGCATTTAAATGGAAGCCAAGCTCTAGCTCTAGCTAGAACACGTAAGCAGGATAGTGATATTGAACGTGGCAAACGTCAGCAAGAAATATTAACAGCCATTATCAATAAAGTTTCTTCTGTTAGCTCTATTACAAAATACGATGATGTTATTAGAGCACTTGGTGATAACATGAAGACCAATATGACATTTACTGAAATGAAGTCATTCCTATCTTATTTAACGCAAGGTATGCCACGTATTGATTCTTTAACATTAGATGGCTCTGATGATACGTCTACTGGTGTTTATTACTACCAATTAAATCAGCAATCGGTTGATGAAGTGTCTGAAATACTTAATAATCATCTTGATGTCAATAAAACATCCTCTAGCTTAACGAATAATGCTCATGATAAAGTGAACGCAGCTGGAGATGAAGCAACAGATAATAGAAACGCCCAATAACCAATAAGAGCCTTTCCACGATGAATTTGTGGGAAGGCTTTTTATATGGGATGCTTTTGAGATGTACTTAAATTGGTTTGTGTCAATCAATTGTAGTTTAGCTTTCTTGGGTAATGGAGATTTAAATTTGGTTACCTGAGCGGTTTTAATCTATACCTGAGCATTTTTCTTAGCTACCTGAGCAATATCCCCCATACCCGAGCATTTTTCATCAATACCTGAGCAGTTTTGAGGTTAGTATAAATAATGGACACGGAAAAGTGAGCGTATGTATGATAATCCTAATTACATTAGAGGACGTGTTCAACATGACTAAAAGATCCACACCGGAGTATAGAGATTATATTGTCAAACTAGTAGTAGAAGAAGGTCGTAAAGCAACTCAATTAGCGTATGAATTAGGAATTGGAGAATCCACTATCCGTCGATGGGTAAAAGAGTATCGGGATCAGAAAGCAGCAGAAACAGAAGGAATTCAATATGTCACACCAACAGAGTTAAAGCGAGTGCAAAACGACTATGAAAAGAAATTGCGTGCACTTGAGGAGGAAAATGCCATCCTAAAAAAGGCGATGCACATCTTTGCGAAAAACCAGCCGTAATCTATACGTTTATTCAAGCACATGTAGATGAATTTACGATTGTGAAGATGTGTGAAGTACTTGGTGTCTCTAAAAGTGGTTATTATAACTGGTTACGGAAACAGGCAGCACCTTTGACAAAACGAGAAGAAAAAGAAATACAGATAGCTCAAAAAGTATTTCAATCTTTCCATAACAGCTATGGGACGTATGGTAGTCCACGTATTCTGAAAGACTTACAGGCATGGGGATACATTTTGTCTCAAAAGAAAGTAGCCAATATGATGCGTGAACTAGGTTTATACGCTGTCTGTCCAAAACAATATCAACGGACGACAGATTCTAATCATTCCCAAGATATTTACCCAAATTTAGTGAAACGTCAATTCAAAGCAAAAGCCCCCAATCAA